>NZ_JAPHPY010000058.1:0-31923 GCF_026241575.1 Vibrio sp. Sgm 5 | reverse complement strand
GTACAACTGACGTAACTGGTGATATCTCTCTACCAGAAGGCGTAGAAATGGTAATGCCTGGCGACAACATCCAAATGGTTGTTGAACTAATCGCTCCTATCGCAATGGACGAAGGTCTACGTTTCGCTATCCGTGAAGGTGGCCGTACTGTAGGTGCTGGTGTTGTTGCTAAGATTTTCGCATAATTCTTAACGAATTAACGAATGTCTTCGGAAAATCTTGAATTAGATTTGACGAACCAGTATCAAAAAGGGCATCATTTGATGCCCTTTTTCTGCGCTCAACATTATTTTAGCTGTTTTCTTGTTCAGGATTTGGTTGAGAGTAGAGCAAGATTAGGCGGAGAGGCTTAATCTTAAGAGAGTAGCGCTGATTTTTTTCAGCGATATGGAGTTTGCCCTGCAACAGCGGGGTTATTGTCGTCTATATTAAGACTTGTGACAGGTTGGTTTATGAAAGCAAATAATGCTGAAACTCCTGATAGCTCAAACGCAGCAGATACGTTTAAGTGGATTGCCGCTTTCGTATTAGCAGCGGCCGCTGTTGTGGGTAATTACCTGTATGGTGAGATGTCTGTAGTTGTTCGTGCTGCAGGCGTTGTTGTTCTTATTGCAGCTGCCCTAGGCGTTGCAGCGACAACGACTAAAGGTAAAGCAGCGATCAGTTTTGCAAAAGAATCTCGTATGGAAGTTCGTAAGGTTGTTTGGCCTACACGCCAAGAAACCATGCAAACAACACTGATTGTTTTAGCTGTAAGTATTGTAATGGCTCTAGTGCTATGGGGAATTGACGGCATCATGGTTCGTTTAGTTGCTCTAGCAACTGGGGTATAGAGGGTAGTGATTCATGAGTGAAGCTCCAAAAAAACGCTGGTATGTAGTTCAAGCCTTCTCTGGATTTGAAGGTCGTGTAGCTCAATCTCTACGTGAGCATATCAAAATGCACGCTATGGAAGAGCTATTCGGTGAAGTACTAGTTCCTACTGAAGAAGTAGTGGAAATGCGCGCGGGTCAGCGTCGTAAATCTGAACGTAAGTTTTTCCCAGGGTACGTCCTTGTTCAGATGATTATGAACGATGAATCATGGCACCTAGTACGCAGTGTGCCGCGTGTCATGGGCTTCATTGGTGGTACCTCAGACCGTCCAGCACCTATCACAGATAAAGAAGCTGACGCGATTCTTAACCGTCTTGAGAAAGCGAGTGAGTCTCCTCGTCCTCGTACAATGTACGAAGCGGGTGAAGTGGTACGTGTTAACGAAGGTCCATTTGCTGACTTCAATGGTACTGTTGAAGAAGTAGATTACGAGAAGAGCCGTCTGAAAGTGTCTGTATCGATCTTTGGTCGTGCAACACCAGTTGAGCTTGAATTTGGTCAAGTTGAAAAACTTGATTAAAAAAACACCTTTTTAAGGGTTGTCTAAGGCGCGAATTATGACTATAATTTCGCGCCTTTTTACTTCTCATGAAGTAAAGAGTTTTTACGTAAACGGGGAGCTGGTCAGCAGACTAGCGTTAGAACCCAAACTTTAGGAAATATCATGGCTAAGAAAGTTGAAGCTTACATCAAGCTACAAGTTGCTGCTGGCGCTGCGAACCCAAGTCCACCAGTTGGTCCTGCTCTAGGTCAACACGGTGTGAACATCATGGAATTCTGTAAAGCGTTCAACGCAAAAACAGAATCTATTGAGAAAGGTCTACCAACTCCAGTAGTTATCACAGTATACAGCGACCGTTCTTTCACGTTCGTAACTAAGACTCCACCTGCTGCTGTTCTTCTTAAGAAAGCTGCTGGCGTTAAGTCTGGTTCTGGTCGTCCAAACACTGAAAAAGTGGGCACTGTAACTGACGCTCAAATCCAAGAAATCGCAGAAACTAAAGCTGCTGATATGACTGGTGCTGACATCGAAGCGATGAAGCGTTCTATCGCTGGTACTGCTCGTTCAATGGGCCTAGTGGTAGAGGGTTAATAAGATGGCAAAACTAACTAAGCGCATGCGCGTAATCCGCGAAAAAGTTGACGTAACTAAAGAATACGAAATCAACGAAGCTGTTGCTCTTCTTCAAGAACTAGCTACTGCTAAATTCGTTGAGTCTGTAGACGTTGCTGTTAACCTAGGCATCGATGCTCGTAAATCTGACCAGAACGTACGTGGTGCAACTGTACTACCTCACGGTACTGGCCGCGACATCCGCGTAGCAGTGTTCACTCAAGGTGCAAACGCTGAAGCAGCTAAAGAAGCTGGCGCAGACATCGTAGGTATGGAAGATCTAGCTGAGCTAGTGAAGAAAGGCGAAATGAACTTTGACGTAGTTGTTGCTTCTCCAGATGCAATGCGCGTTGTAGGTCAACTAGGTACTATCCTAGGTCCTCGCGGTCTTATGCCAAACCCTAAAGTTGGTACTGTAACTCCTAACGTTGCTGAAGCAGTTAAAAACGCTAAAGCTGGTCAGGTTCGTTACCGTAACGACAAAAACGGCATCATCCACACTACTATCGGTAAAGCAAACTTCTCTGCTGAGCAGATCAAAGAGAACCTAGAGTCACTTCTAGTTGCTCTGAAGAAAGCTAAGCCATCTTCAGCGAAAGGTACTTTCCTGAAGAAAGTAAGCATCTCTACTACGATGGGTGCTGGTGTTGCAGTTGATCAGGCTAGCCTGAACACTCAAGCATAATTTATTTGCTTAGGCGCAAAATTTGTGTATAATTTTGCGCCTAATATTTGTGGTTGGGGCTGAACTTTGGTTCTTTGAACTGTCTCCTAGTTCGAAATGAATTAAGACCCAGTCTCCGTCCAAGACCGTAGGTGTTTGTGTCAAAACAAGCTTAATTATCCTACGTAGATGGTGCCCGAACTGACAGAAAGCTCTATGTAAATAGTTAACTTTCTTCTGGGAAGCACCTAAATAGCTCTCACTGTCGTGATGATAGTGAGTGGTGTAACGACAACCAGGAGTAAATCCAAGATGGCTTTAAACCTTCAAGACAAAAAAGCAATTGTTGCTGAAGTCAACGAAGCTGCCAGTGGTGCACTTTCTGCAGTTGTAGCTGATTCTCGTGGCGTTCAAGTTGGCGCGATGACTTCTCTACGTAAACAAGCTCGCGAAGCTGGCGTTTACATGAGAGTTGTTCGTAACACTCTTGCTCGTCGTGCGGTAGAAGGTACTGAGTACGAGTGTCTAACTGACACTTTCACTGGTCCTACGCTAATCGCATTCTCTAATGAGCACCCAGGTGCTGCAGCGCGTCTTTTCAAAGACTTCGCTAAAGAGAACAAAGACTTCGAGATCAAAGCTGCTGCATTTGAAGGCGCTTTAACTGACGCTGAAGTACTAGCAACACTACCAACTTACGACGAAGCAATCGCACGCCTAATGATGTGCATGAAAGAAGCTTCTGCTGGCAAGCTGGTACGTACTATCGCTGCTATCCGCGATCAAAAAGAAGAAGCAGCGGCTTAAGCCTTGCTTTTTACTGGTTGCAAAATAAACTTATTGTTGACTTAAAAGAGAATTGTTATGTCTATTACTAACGAGCAAATCCTAGACGCAGTTGCAGAAATGTCTGTAATGCAAGTTGTTGAACTAATCGAAGCTATGGAAGAAAAATTCGGTGTAACTGCTGCTGCTGCAGTAGTTGCAGGTGGCGCAGCAGGCGGCGAAGCTGCAGCTGAGCAAACTGAATTTGACGTAATCCTAACTGCAGCTGGCGGCAACAAAGTTGCTGTTATCAAAGCAGTACGTGGCGCAACTGGCCTAGGTCTTAAAGAAGCTAAAGCTCTTGTAGACGGCGCTCCAGCACCTCTAAAAGAAGGCGTTGAGAAAGCTGAAGCTGAAGCTCTTAAAGCTCAGCTAGAAGAAGCAGGCGCTTCTGTTGAAGTTAAGTAATTATTACTTAATTTCATAGCCTAACGGCTAATGGCTGGTGGTTTTTTAACCACCGGCCTTTTTGCGCTGTAGGGCATGAGCGAATTTTCCCGCTGTTTAAGCGTCTCATGTCTATGCAAAAAACATTTCATTCCTACGCAATGAAATGTCACTACAGTAAACAGCTATTTAGTCACTGTCCCTTACCCCCCTTAAGTAACTAGGTGCGGGCGGACGGTTTGGGTCACTTATCAGCGAGCTGAGGAACCCCATGGTTTACTCTTATACCGAGAAAAAGCGCATCCGTAAGGACTTTGGTACTCGTCCACAAGTTTTGGACATTCCATACCTGCTATCGATCCAGCTCGATTCGTTCGACAAATTCATCGAACAGGATCCTGAAGGTCAATACGGTCTTGAAGCTGCTTTCCGTTCTGTATTTCCAATTCAGAGCTACAACGGCAATTCTGAGCTGCAATACGTTAGCTACCGTCTTGGTGAGCCAGTTTTTGACGTTAAAGAATGTCAAATCCGCGGTGTAACTTACTCAAAGCCACTACGCGTAAAACTACGTCTAGTAATCTTTGATAAAGACGCACCAGCAGGTACTGTAAAAGACATTAAAGAACAAGAAGTCTACATGGGCGAAATTCCGCTTATGACAGACAATGGTACCTTCGTAATTAACGGTACCGAGAGGGTTATCGTATCCCAGCTGCACCGAAGCCCAGGCGTGTTCTTCGACAGCGATAAGGGTAAGACCCACTCTTCAGGTAAAGTTCTATATAACGCACGTGTAATTCCTTACCGTGGCTCATGGTTAGACTTTGAGTTCGATCCTAAGGATAACTTATACGTACGTATTGACCGTCGTCGTAAGCTACCAGCTTCGATCATCCTTCGTGCACTTGGTAAAACGTCAGAAGAAATCCTAGATATCTTCTTCGAAAAAGTGAACTTCGAAGTGAAAGACCAAACTCTACTAATGGAGTTGGTTCCTGATCGTCTACGTGGTGAAACTGCGTCGTTCGACATCGAAGCGAACGGTAAAACTTACGTTGAGCAAGGTCGTCGCGTAACAGCTCGTCATATCCGCCAACTAGAAAAAGATGGCGTTGATCACATCGAAGTACCAGTTGAGTACATCGTTGGTAAAGTTGCATCGAAAGATTACATCAACGAAGCAACAGGCGAGATCATTGTTAACGCTAACCAGGAAATTAGCCTGGAAGCACTAGCGAACCTATCTCAGGCTGGCCACAAATCACTAGAAACGTTGTTCACCAACGATCTAGACCACGGTCCATTCATGTCAGAAACACTACGTATCGACAGCACTGTTGATCGTATTTCTGCACTGGTAGAAATCTACCGCATGATGCGCCCTGGTGAGCCACCAACAAAAGAAGCTGCAGAAGCACTATTCGAAAGTCTATTCTTCTCTGAAGAGCGTTACGATCTATCGACTGTTGGTCGTATGAAGTTCAACAGCTCTATCGGCCGTGAAGATGCTCAAGAGCAAGGCACACTTGACGAGCTAGACATCGTTGAAGTGATGAAGAAGCTTATCGCGATCCGTAACGGTAAAGGTGAAGTGGACGATATCGACCACCTTGGCAACCGTCGTATCCGTTCTGTAGGCGAGATGGCTGAGAACCAGTTCCGTGTAGGTCTAGTACGTGTTGAGCGTGCAGTTAAAGAGCGTCTAAGCCTAGGCGATCTTGACGCAATCATGCCTCAAGACCTGATCAACGCGAAACCAATCTCTGCAGCTGTTAAAGAATTCTTTGGCTCTTCACAGCTTTCACAGTTCATGGACCAAAACAACCCGCTATCAGAAGTAACGCACAAGCGTCGTATTTCTGCATTGGGTCCTGGCGGTCTAACTCGTGAGCGTGCTGGCTTCGAAGTACGTGACGTACACGTAACTCACTACGGTCGTCTATGTCCTATCGAAACGCCGGAAGGTCCAAACATCGGTCTGATCAACTCTCTATCTGCGTTTGCGCGTTGTAACGAGTACGGTTTCCTAGAGACGCCATACCGTCGCGTTGTAGATGGTGTTGTAACAGACGAAGTAGATTACCTATCTGCAATCGAAGAAGGCCAATTCGTTATCGCACAGGCTAACGCTGCGTTAACTGAAGAAGGCGGTTTTGCAGATGAGCTGATCACAGCTCGTCAAAAAGGTGAATCTGGTCTACACCCTCGTGAGCACGCTCAGTACATGGACGTTGCGACAAACCAGGTTGTATCTATCGCTGCATCGCTTATCCCGTTCCTAGAACACGATGATGCGAACCGTGCATTGATGGGTGCGAACATGCAACGTCAGGCAGTTCCAACACTGAAAGCTGACAAACCGCTTGTTGGTACTGGTATTGAACGTAACGTAGCAGTTGACTCAGGTGTAACTGCAGTTGCTAAACGTGGTGGTGTAATCCAGTCAGTAGATGCTTCTCGTATCGTTGTTAAAGTGAACGAAGAAGAGCTAGTACCAGGCGAAGCTGGTATCGACATCTACAACCTGACTAAATACACACGTTCTAACCAGAACACATGTATTAACCAGCGCCCATGTGTGATGCCAGGTGAACCTGTATCACGCGGTGACGTTCTTGCTGATGGTCCTTCAACAGACCTTGGTGAACTAGCGCTTGGTCAAAACATGCGTATCGCGTTCATGCCTTGGAACGGTTACAACTTCGAAGACTCGATCTTAGTATCTGAGCGCGTAGTTCAAGAAGACCGTTTCACGACTATCCACATCCAAGAACTTACTTGTGTGGCGCGTGATACTAAGCTTGGTTCTGAAGAGATCACAGCTGATATTCCAAACGTAGGTGAATCTGCTCTGTCTAAACTAGACGAGTCAGGTATCGTTTACATCGGTGCTGAAGTTAAGGGTGGCGACATCCTAGTTGGTAAAGTAACACCTAAAGGTGAAACTCAGCTAACGCCTGAAGAGAAGCTACTACGTGCAATCTTCGGTGAAAAAGCATCTGACGTTAAAGATACTTCACTACGTGTACCTAACTCTGTATCAGGTACGATTATCGACGTTCAAGTCTTCACTCGCGATGGCGTAGAGAAAGACAAGCGTGCGCTTGAAATCGAACAAATGCAGCTTAAAGAAGCGAAGAAAGACCTAACTGAAGAATTCCAGATTCTTGAGGGTGGCCTTCTAAACCGCGTTAAAGCTGTACTGATCGATGGTGGTTACTCTGAAGCGAAACTAGACACAACTGATCGTAAGAAGTGGCTAGAACTAACGCTAGAAGACGATGCACTACAATCACAGCTTGAGCAACTTGCTGAGCAGTGGGACGAGCTAAAAGCTGACTTCGATAAGAAATTCGAAACTAAGCGTCGCAAGATCACTCAAGGTGATGATCTAGCACCTGGCGTACTGAAGATCGTTAAGGTTTACCTAGCGGTTAAACGTCGTATCCAGCCTGGTGATAAGATGGCGGGTCGTCACGGTAACAAGGGTGTAATCTCTAAGATCAACCCTGTTGAAGACATGCCATACGATGAGAAAGGTCAGCCTGTAGACATCGTACTTAACCCACTGGGTGTACCTTCGCGTATGAACATCGGTCAGATCCTAGAAGTACACTTAGGTCTGGCAGCGAAAGGTATCGGTGACAAGATCAACCAGATGGTTAAAGAGCAGCAAGAACTAGCGAAATTCCGCGAGTTCCTACAAAAAGTTTACGACCTAGGCGAAACTCGCCAGAAAGTAGACATTGCTTCTCTATCTGATGACGAAGTTCGTACTCTGATCAAGAACCTACGTGGCGGTCTACCAATCGCGACTCCAGTATTTGACGGTGCACCAGAAGCGTCTATTAAAGCGCTACTGAAACTAGCAGACCTACCAGAATCTGGTCAGCTAAAACTGTTTGATGGTCGCACGGGTGACCAGTTTGAGCGTCCTGTAACGGTAGGTTACATGTACATGCTGAAACTGAACCACCTTGTTGATGACAAGATGCACGCTCGTTCAACTGGTTCGTACAGCCTAGTAACTCAGCAACCACTTGGTGGTAAAGCTCAGTTCGGTGGTCAGCGTTTCGGTGAGATGGAAGTATGGGCACTAGAAGCATACGGTGCTGCTTACACTCTACAAGAAATGCTAACGGTTAAGTCGGATGACGTTAACGGCCGTACTAAGATGTACAAAAACATCGTAGACGGTAACCACAGCATGGAACCTGGTATGCCAGAATCGTTCAACGTACTGTTGAAAGAGATTCGCTCGCTAGGTATCAACATCGAGCTAGAAGACGAAGAGTAATCTCTTTTCTCTTGACCAAGGTTGAGAGAACCAAAAAGCGATTATTTGGTAGAAGGTGCTCACTTTAGCGAGTGAGCTCCTTTTAACTCCTTACAGGAGCTGATTGTGAAAGACTTATTAAACTTTCTAAAAGCACAGCATAAGACCGAAGAATTTGATGCTATCAAAATCGGTCTATCTTCTCCGGACATGATCCGTTCATGGTCTTTCGGTGAAGTTAAAAAACCTGAAACGATCAACTATCGTACGTTCAAACCTGAACGCGATGGTCTGTTCTGTGCGCGTATCTTTGGTCCAGTTAAAGACTACGAATGTCTTTGTGGTAAGTACAAGCGCCTGAAGCACCGTGGTGTTATCTGTGAGAAGTGTGGTGTAGAAGTTACACAAACTAAAGTTCGTCGTGACCGTATGGGCCACATCGAGCTAGCATCACCAGTAGCTCACATCTGGTTCCTAAAATCGCTACCGTCTCGTATCGGTCTACTAATGGATATCCCACTACGTGATATCGAGCGTGTTCTTTACTTCGAAATGTACGTAGTAACTGAACCTGGTATGACTGATCTAGAAAAATCTCAGATGCTTACTGAAGAAGAGTATCTGGATCGTCTAGAAGAGTGGGGCGACGAGTTCACTGCTAAGATGGGTGCAGAAGCTATCAAGGACCTACTAGGTTCTATGGATATGCACGCTGAAGCTGAACAAATGCGCGAAGAGCTAGAAACAACTAACTCTGAAACTAAGCGTAAGAAAGTCACTAAGCGTCTGAAACTGGTAGAAGCGTTTATTCAATCTGGTAACAACCCAGAGTGGATGATCCTGACTGTACTTCCAGTTCTTCCGCCAGATCTACGTCCTCTAGTACCACTAGATGGCGGTCGTTTTGCGACTTCAGATCTGAACGACCTATACCGTCGTGTGATCAACCGTAACAACCGTTTGAAGCGTCTTCTAGAGCTAGCTGCTCCGGACATCATCGTACGTAACGAAAAACGTATGCTGCAAGAGTCTGTTGATGCGCTACTAGATAACGGTCGTCGTGGTCGTGCGATCACAGGTTCTAACAAGCGTCCTCTGAAATCTCTTGCTGATATGATCAAGGGTAAGCAAGGTCGTTTCCGTCAGAACCTTCTAGGTAAACGTGTAGACTACTCTGGCCGTTCTGTAATCACAGTAGGTCCATACCTTCGTCTACACCAGTGTGGTCTTCCTAAGAAGATGGCACTTGAGCTATTCAAACCATTCATCTACAGCAAGCTAGAGACTCGTGGTCTTGCGACTACAATCAAAGCTGCTAAGAAAATGGTAGAGCGTGAAGAAGCAGTCGTTTGGGATATCCTAGACGAAGTAATCCGTGAACACCCAGTACTGTTGAACCGTGCACCTACACTTCACCGTCTAGGTATCCAGGCGTTCGAACCAGTACTAATCGAAGGTAAAGCGATTCAGCTACACCCACTAGTGTGTGCGGCATACAACGCGGACTTCGATGGTGACCAAATGGCGGTTCACGTGCCTCTAACTCTAGAAGCACAGCTTGAAGCTCGTACTCTGATGATGTCGACAAACAACATTCTGTCGCCAGCGTCAGGTGATCCGATCATCGTACCTTCTCAGGACGTTGTATTGGGTCTTTACTACATGACTCGTGACAAGATCAACGTGAAAGGCGAAGGCATGTACCTTTCTGGCCCTGCAGAGGCTGAGAAAGCATACCGCACTAAGACCGCTGAGCTACACGCACGCGTTAAAGTACGTATTACAGAAACAGTTGTAGACGAAGATGGCAACAGCACTACTGAGACTAAGATGGTTGATACAACTATCGGTCGTGCAATGCTATGGCAAATCGTGCCATCGGGCCTACCGTACAGCATCGTTAACCAAAAGCTAGGTAAGAAACAGATCTCTAACCTACTTAACGAGGCATACCGTAAGCTTGGTCTTAAAGATACAGTAATCTTCGCTGACCAAATCATGTACACCGGTTTCGCATACGCGGCACTATCTGGTGTATCTGTTGGTATCGACGACATGGTTGTACCGCCAGCTAAGTACACTGAAATCGCAGAAGCGGAAGAAGAAGTACGTGAAATCCAGGAACAGTACCAATCTGGTCTTGTTACTGCGGGCGAGCGCTACAACAAAGTGATCGATATCTGGGCATCGACCAACGATCGCGTAGCAAAAGCGATGATGGCAAACCTTTCATCTGAAACGGTAGTTAACCGTGACGGTGAAGAAGAGCAACAAGAATCGTTTAACAGCATCTACATGATGGCTGACTCGGGCGCTCGTGGTTCTGCTGCACAGATTCGTCAGCTAGCGGGTATGCGTGGTCTGATGGCGCGTCCAGATGGTTCAATCATCGAAACGCCGATCACTGCGAACTTTAAAGAAGGTCTAAACGTCCTTCAGTACTTTATCTCAACGCACGGTGCTCGTAAGGGTCTTGCGGATACGGCACTGAAAACAGCGAACTCGGGTTACCTAACTCGTCGTCTAGTAGACGTTGCTCAAGACGTTGTTGTAACTGAACATGACTGTGGCACTCACGAGGGTGTTGACATGATGCCTCACATCGAGGGTGGTGATGTTAAAGTTGCACTAACTGAGCTAGCGCTAGGTCGTGTAGTAGCTGAAGACGTTCTTAAGCCAGGTACAGAAGATGTTCTGATCCCACGTAACACTCTAATTGATGAGAAGTGGTGTCAGATCATGGAAGAGAACTCTGTAGACAGCATGCGCGTACGCTCTGTTGTTACATGTGACTCTGACTTCGGTTGTTGTGCACAGTGTTATGGTCGTGACCTAGCACGTGGTCACCTAGTGAACCAAGGTGAAGCAGTAGGCGTTATCGCTGCTCAGTCTATCGGTGAACCGGGTACACAGCTTACGATGCGTACGTTCCACATCGGTGGTGCGGCATCTACTGCAGCAGCAGAGAACAGCATCCAAGCGAAGACAACTGGTACAGTTAAACTGCACAACGCTAAGTTCGTAATCAACAAAGATAAGAAGCTGGTAATCACGTCTCGTGCATCTGAGCTAACTATCATTGATGAATTCGGTCGTACTAAAGAGAAGCACAAACTTCCTTACGGTTCGATGCTAAGCAAAGGCGACAACGACGCAGTAACAGCTGGTGACGTTGTTGCTAACTGGGAAGCGCACACCATGCCAATCATCACTGAAGTGGCAGGTCGCATCCAGTTCGTAGACATGATCGACGGTGTTACAGTTTCTCGTCAGACAGATGACTTAACAGGTCTATCTTCAAGCGAAGTAACCGATCCAGCAGCTCGCCCAGCAGCAGGTAAAGATATGCGTCCAGCTATCAAACTTGTTGATGAGCAAGGTAACGACGTAATGATCCCTGGTACTGAAATGCCAGCTCACTACTTCCTACCTGGTAAAGCGATTGTAAACATCGAAGACGGCGCAGAAGTAGGTGTGGGTGATACACTTTCACGTATCCCTCAGAAATCTGGCGGTAACAAAGATATCACCGGTGGTCTACCACGCGTAGCTGACCTATTCGAAGCTCGTAAGCCTAAAGAGCCTGCGATTCTTGCTGAGCACACAGGTACTGTGAGCTTCGGTAAGGAGACGAAAGGTAAACGTCGTCTAGTAATCACTCGTGACGGCGGTGACGCTTACGAAGAGATGATTCCTAAGCATCGTCAGTTGAACGTATTTGAAGGTGAGCGTGTTGAACGTGGTGACGTGATCGCAGATGGTCCAGAGTCTCCACATGACATTCTACGTCTACGTGGCGTACACGCGGTAACTCAGTACATCGCTAACGAAGTTCAAGAAGTTTATCGTCTACAAGGCGTTAAGATTAACGATAAGCACATCGAGACTATCGTTCGTCAAATGCTACGTAAGTGTACAATTACTCACGCAGGTGACTCTGAGTTCCTACCTGGCGAGCAAGTTGAATACTCACAAGTTAAGATTTCTAACCGTAACCTAGAAGCTGAAGGCAAAGAGCCAGCACGTTTCGAGCGTGAGCTATTAGGTATCACTAAGGCATCTCTAGCGACTGAGTCATTCATCTCTGCGGCATCGTTCCAGGAGACAACTCGCGTACTAACAGAAGCTGCGGTTTCTGGTAAGCGTGATGACCTACGTGGTCTGAAAGAGAACGTAATTGTTGGTCGTCTGATCCCAGCTGGTACTGGTTTCGCATACCACCAAGATCGTCAAGCTAAACGTGCTGAAGCGCAAGAAGGTCCATCTGCTGAACAAGCAACAGATAACCTAGCGGCACTTCTAAACGCTGGCTTCTCTTCTGACGAGTAATCGTTAAGAGCTTAAAAGAAAAGGCACCTTCGGGTGCCTTTTTTGTTTGAAGTCAAATAGAACGCTTACGCTCCGAGAGCGCTTCGCCTTAGGAATCGAGAGGTGTTGTTGGAGGGCTAGTGCAAGAAGTTTGGCTTCGAAAGGTGTTGACAGAACTTGTCCCTTAGAAAGACAAAATGAACCGAATCCCGAATCCCGAATCCCGAATCCCGAATCCCGAATCCCGAATCCCGAATCCCGAATCCCGAATCCCGAATCCCGAAAACAAAAAGGGTTGACGTACATACGCCAACCCTTAAGAATTTTCTCGCTTCTCGCTTCTCGCTTCTCGCTTCTCGCTTCTCGCTTCTCGCTTCTCGCTTCTCGCTTCTCGCTTCTCGCTTCTCGCTTCTCGCTTCTCGCTTCTCGCTATGCGCCAGGCGGCATAGCTAAACTGTCGGCAATCAACTGAATCAAGTGATCCTCTACCGCAAAGCGCGTTTCGATAATTTCTCCAATCAGAGACATATCTGAATCGAAATCGGCCAGTTCATCTTCGGCTGACACATCAGAGTATTTATCGGTAAAGTTAAGAAGCGGTTCGGTAGTTAGAACTATCTTCGCGTAAGCCTGATTAATTTCATCAGTAGCGACAAAGCCAGTAGCTTTCCATTTATCCATGACCATGTCGTATATCTTGAAATGGCCTTCGGAGATATAGTCAACAAGATGTTGGCAGAAGTGCTGCAATTCGTCTGGAGAAGGAAGTTCAATAACGTTCGTTTTCGAACAAGGTTGCAGTGCTGCAAGCTTACAATATTCGACAATCAAAGACTGTCTTGTTTCCAGCCAATGATCAATGACCTCACTTGAGCCACCCCATTGGTCCTGTGTTTGTTTGAATTTTTTTAGCATGACCATGCCCTCATGATCTGATCGCCCATTGGCGAACGTATCCTTTGCAAAGCAAAGTTAGTAAAGTGATTACAAACTCTTGTCCTTACTAGAATTTATAGTTGCAAATCTAACGAACAACAAACTCTGGTATGAAATTAGATTGCCAGTAAAATGGATGAACTTCAAGCAAAGGGACGCTGTAATGTTAAGAAAAGGTGAAGTTAACCGTACGAAAAACGCCTATTGGTGCGTTGTCTCAGGAAGTGATATCTGGCTGGTGGATGGTGCTATTCCATTTGGTAATGCAGAGCAGTTCTCACTGCCAGAGGCGAGTGCAAGGCAAATTGGTGAATACCAAGGTGCCCCAGTCATATGGATAAACCTGTGTGATTTAGACCACGATTTAGAACTGGTGTCTCTGCGTGATTGTCTGCACTTCCCAGAGGCGCTCTTCTTGCTGATCAGCAAAGTGATTCAATATGGGCACATGACGCAAAGCCTTCGCTTTTGCCCCCAGTGTGGTGGTCGAAACTTTCTCAATAACAATCAGCTAGCGATGCAGTGTGGTGAGTGCCGTACTTTGCACTATCCGCGTATTTTCCCGTGTATCATCGTCGCTGTACGCAAAGATAACCAGATTTTGTTGGCACAGCACCCTCGTCATCGAAATGGCATGTACACCGTCATTGCGGGCTTTTTAGAAGTGGGAGAAACCCTAGAAGAATGTGTCGCTCGTGAAATACACGAAGAAACCGGCGTACACGTTAAAAATATTCGCTATTTTGGCAGCCAACCATGGGCCTTTCCATCCAGCATGATGATGGCATTTCTTGCGGATTACGAGTCTGGTGAATTGAATCCTGATTACACCGAGCTGTCCGATGCACAATGGTTTGGCATTGACGAGATGCCGCCGGTTGCACCAGAAGGGACAATTGCTCGAGCACTTATCGAGCAAACGCGACAAGATATCGAATCTAATTAGCTGAAAAATAGATAAAAAAAACCCTCCGAGAGGGAGGGGGTAAGTAAGATGTCGTTATGAGATGCTGAGTACCGGGTACTCAGTTTATAATTGTAGTTTTCGCTAGCGAACAAATTTTTAACACTGATACCGACTGGGTGCAAATTAAGCACTGATTTAAAAGTTAATAACTTGATCCAGGTTGCAAAGCACACAGCTATTAGCCTTAAATCAGTGATAGAATACCCCCTTTCAAAGAAAGCCTAACAATTGGAATTACGGAATGACTGAATTAAAAAATGATCGTTATCTGCGTGCCCTTCTAAAAGAGCCAGTAGATTACACGCCAGTATGGATGATGCGTCAGGCAGGTCGTTACCTACCAGAATACAAAGCAACTCGTGCGCAAGCGGGCGATTTCATGTCTTTGTGTAAAAACGCGGAGTTGGCGTCAGAAGTAACGCTTCAACCACTACGCCGTTTTCCTCTTGACGCTGCGATCTTGTTCTCTGACATCCTAACTATCCCAGATGCAATGGGCTTAGAACTTCGCTTTGCTGCGGGTGAAGGTCCGGTTTTCGATAAGCCAATCACTTGCAAAGCCGACGTAGAAAAGATTGGCCTGCCAGATCCAGAAGGCGAGCTGCAATACGTAATGAACGCAGTGCGTCAAATCCGCAAAGACTTGAACGGTGACGTTCCACTGATTGGTTTCTCTGGTAGCCCATGGACACTGGCGACTTATATGGTTGAAGGTGGCAGCTCAAAAGCGTTCACCAAGATCAAGAAGATGATGTACGCAGAACCACAAACGCTGCACCTACTTCTAGATAAGCTAGCAGACAGCGTTATCGAGTACCTAAACGCGCAAATTAAAGCGGGTGCACAGTCGGTGATGGTATTTGATACATGGGGCGGTGTACTGACTCCTCGTGACTACAACCTGTTCTCATTGCAATACATGCACAAGATTGTAGATGGCCTGATTCGTGAAAACGACGGTCGTCGCGTACCAGTAACATTGTTCACTAAGAACGGTGGTATGTGGCTTGAGCAAATCGCAGCAACGGGCTGTGATGCGGTAGGTCTAGACTGGACAATCAACATTGCAGACGCGAAAGCGCGTATCGGCGATAAAGTGGCTCTACAAGGTAACATGGACCCATCAATGCTTTACGCTTCACCAGAGCGTATCCGTGAAGAAGTAGCGGGTATTCTAGAAGGCTTTGGCGATGCAGGTACTGGTCACGTGTTCAACTTAGGCCACGGTATCCATTTGGATGTGCCGCCAGAAAACGCGGGCGTATTTGTGGAAGCGGTACACGAGCTATCTAAGCCGTACCACAAGTAAATTCGACTTTTTTGAAATCAAATACCGGCAATCAGTGTCGGTATTTTTTTATCTGAAACTCAAGGCTGTACAGCTCTGGTAGTATTTGGTCTGCCATGATCTAATTGCTATTTAGACTGTACGTTATACATTAAAATTTATTATAAACAACGATTTATGATTGTGGCTCTTGTGCGCTAATTTTTTTGTACAGATAAACAAGCAATTAGATCACGGGTAACCTAAAGCATCGAATGAACACGTTTTTTAAGGTATGGCACGATGTCAGATTCAAACCAAGGATTCTTCTTTAGCCATAATATGTTGCGCGGAGAAGGGTGAGGAAGCGGGATAAAGTCCGGTTCCCAATCCTGCCATTGCTGAACAGTTTGCGTGAGCGTCTTTGGTTTGTTGGTGAGATAGTACTGCTGTGAGTACTGACCAATCAGCAGAGTCAGCTCTATATTGGGCAACTGTTCAAGAATCTGATTATGCCAAGCGGGCGCACACTCTTTGCGAGGAGGCAAATCGCCAGAGCTACCCTTGCCTGGATAGCAGAAGCCCATCGGGACAATGGCTATTTTGTTTGGGTCGTAGAAAGTGTCTTTGTCGATATCGAGCCATTGGCGTAACCGATCGCCGCTTGGATCGTTCCAAGGTATCGAGGTTTTGTGCACACGTGTCCCCGGCGCTTGTCCGATGATTAGGATGCGTGCGTCTTTTGCGGCTTGCACGACAGGGTTTGCACCCAAAGGTAAATCGTCTGCGCAGATCTGGCAGGCTCGCACTTGCTTTAGCAATGTTTCTAGAGACATAAAACGGTTAATACCCTTTGTCGAAATCAACCTGATTATTTAGAAAGAAACCGTCCCTCCAACTCAAGTAGTTGTCTGCAAAAATGTCGACTACTTGCTCAGGGAAACTTAACGCTGCGATGTGAGGAGTGATGGTTACTTGCGGAAGTTTCCAAAACGGATGTTGTGGTGAAAGTGGTTCTAGTTCAAACACATCGAGAAAAGCATGTTCGACCCAGCGATTCTTTAGAGCGAGCAACAGACCTACATCATCAATCACATCGCCTCTTCCAACATTAAATAGCAATGCCAGATTAAGATGGCTTAGCACCTGACTATTGAGTAAACGTTGCGTCTCTGTCGTGCTCGGCAGCGTATTTACCACGATATCCGCTTGGTGAAAGGCACTGGCGAGTTCATTGATATGAAAAGTTTGATTGAATTCACCGCCAGAAGTGGGGATACCAGTACGATTGATTCCTATGGCTTTCATGCCCATCAGTTGTGCCGTTTTACCCAAATGACTGCCGATACTGCCGGTGCCGAGAATCACCATGGTTTTGCTTTGTAGCGAGGTATATAGATGCGGCTGCCATTGTTTGGCCTGTTGCTGCTGGTGGTATTGCATGAAGTGACGGAAGTGAGCAATGCTGTAACCAATCACGTACTCGGCAATCAATGGACCAAAAATACCGCTAACATTAGTCAAGGTATAATCCCGGCGCAGATTCGGCATCATCAAAGCATTCACCCCAGCAAATGTTGATTGCACCCACTCAAGCTGTGAAAACTCGTCTAACCTTTGTGATAGTAATGGTGGATCCGCCAGTACGATCTGAGCATCTTGAGGTTTGTTTGTGATGGCAAGATCGGGCAGATTTTTGTCCGCTAGTAATGTTTCGTAGGTGTCGCGATGCTCCGAGAGCAGGAAAATCTGATTTGGATGCTGCATTAACTTTTTTCCCTGTGATGAATCAAGTACACTTTCGCTGATTTTTTCTTCAATGATTGAGTGACTATGCTTAAGAATCCTCTTCAGGTTCGTTTGGAAAAACTAGAACCTTGGCAACAAATTACCTTCATGGCGTGTCTGTGTGAACGCATGTATCCAAACTATGCGATGTTTTGTGAGAATACAGAATTTGCTGAGCCACGTGCTTACCGAGCGATTCTTGATAGTGTATGGGAAATTCTGACGGTTAAGAACGCGAAAATTAACTTCGAACGTCAATTAGAGAAGTTAGAAGAGTTGTTCCCAAGTGCAGATGAATTCGATTTTTACGGTGTTTATCCAGCGATGGATGCTTGTCAGAGCTTGTCGACACTGCTGCATGGTCTGTTGGATCGCGACTACCTTTTCGATTCAATGCTTAAAGTGAGCCAACAGTCGGTACAAACTGTTGCTGACCTAGAACAAGCACAAGGTGCAGAGCCAATCACAAACGACAACCAAAAAGAAAATGAAGCCGTGTGTGAAGAGTGGGATGTTCAGTGGGCTATCTTCCGTCCACTGCGTGAAGCGGTAGAGCGTGACATCAGCTTGATTAAAGATTTGCGTGAAGAGCTGCGCGAAGAAGCCGTGAGCAACATCGGCATTGCACTTTAATTGTTGAATAGATAAAACAAAGGCATCCATGGTGGATGCCTTTTTAATTTGTGCGTTCGAGCTGTTATGCCCAATGCTGATTACGATTCTTTAGAGTCTGGTTTGGTTGGCTCTTGAGCTTCTGGCTCTTTGTCCTGTTTCTCCAGTTGTTCCTCTTCTTCATCGTCGTCACGGCTTTCAATCACGCCGTGCTTCTCTTTCCAGTTTTCCCAGCGTTGATAAGCTAGCTCTTGCATGTCTGTGCTCTTATCCGCTTCGTCGATGATCTCTTCACCCAATAGGTGCTCAAAGATATCTTCAAGTGTCACTAGACCTTGAATTGTGCCGTACTCATCGACAACTAAAGCCAGTTGTAGACGGTGGCTCATCATCTGGTCGAATACTTTAGGTAAAGTGGTATTGTTTAGCACGACTTGAATAGGGCGCATAACGGCACCAAGTTGCTTTTCACCACTGCCAGATTGTTGCAGCTTGAACAGTTCTAAGCGGTGTACGAAGCCAACAATATTGTCCGTTTGTTCACTGTAAACCAGAGGGCGAGAGAACGGTGTTTCTTTGTGTTTATCAAGAAACTCATTAATCGACATCGTAGCATCCACACGGAACACGACTGGGCGAGGTGTCATGACTTGAGTCACGGGTACATCTTGAATACCAAGTAGGTTACTCAGAATTTTTGATTCGCCTTCTGCGAACTCGCCACTTTCTCTTGCAAGAATCGCCATTGCGGATAATTCATCACGCATCTTTGGTGCTTCGTGGTTGCGTGCTAAACGCTTTGTAATCTGCTCTGAGAACCACACGAATGGTGTCAGTGCCCAAACCATCCAACGCAGCGATACGGCTGCTGCAGGCGCTAATTGACGCCAGTAGGTTGCACCAATCGTTTTAGGTACGATCTCTGAAAGTACAAGAATCGCTAAAGTCAGAACCGCAGAGAAGATACCAAGTGCTTCGCTACCAAACACAACTGCCGCTTGTGCACCTGCCGTTGCTGCACCAATAGTATGAGCAATAGTGTTTAACGTCAGGATTGAAGCCAAAGGACGGTCGATGTCCGACTTCAGTTTTTCTAGCTGAGATGAAGCAGGGTGCCCCTGTTGTCTGAGCTGTGCAATGTAGCTCGGACTGATACTCAGTAGTACCGCCTCCAGCACCGAACAGATAAACGAAACGCCGATAGCAATAGAGATATAAATGGATAACAGCAGCATAGTTGCCCTTGAATGTAATGTGATAGTTGGTCTTTGCAGAGATTATAACCGCAAAAGTGCCTTATAAATCGGTCTTATTGCATTAGAAAGCAAGAGCTTTCATCGTGCAAGTAGTAACAAATTGTGAGTTATTACTCATATTATGGCTAAAACTACGTCAGAAAATCGAAAGATCGCTTACAAACCTTTGCCAGATGGGGCATTTATGTTTTAGAGTGAGTTGAATTCGATAACATATGAGAAGGGAAACCTAATGAACAAGACCCAATTAATCGACTTTATCGCAGAGAAAGCAGATCTATCTAAAGCACAAGCTAAAGCTGCTCTTGAAGCAACTCTTGAGGGTGTAACAGGCGCTCTTAAAGAGGGTGACCAAGTTCAACTAATTGGTTTTGGTACATTCAAAGTGAACCACCGCGCTGCACGTACTGGTCGTAACCCTAAGACTGGTGACGAGATTCAAATCGCAGCGGCTAACGTACCTGCATTTGTAGCAGGTAAAGCGCTGAAAGAATCAGTAAACTAAGTTAAAATGCACCGAGGTATTCTGCCTCGGTGCAATTTCATGAAAAAACATCTACTCACTTCACTCCTCCTATCTAGCCTGACTCTTTTTGGCTGTGCTTCTGTAGAAACCCCAAACCTCGAACAATTTACTCATTTCTCTGGCGGGAAAATCAAGGGGGATGCCACCAGTTTATACTGGATGACTGAGCGCCTTACGCGTGTCAGCAAGGCAGCAGACTATGTCACTATGGGTGATTACGGCTCGTATCAAAGTGATTATCGTTGGGATGACGATGAGCTCAGAGAGTTGATTCGAAAAGGTGAGCAACTCGATGCCAAACAAGGATTGGTGCCTTTTCAAATCCACATTCGATTCAATAAAGATGGTGATGCGATTTATCAGCAATACCGTGTGAACGGGAAAGTGCTACCTTTACAGCGAGATCAACTCGAACGATATAAGAAAGAAGCAAATGACGTGGTGGCTTCGATCAAGAAACAATCCCGAGATGGTAAGAGCATAATCCAGGGTTATTGGGATGGGGAAACATTCGAAACCTGCAAAGGGCGAGAGTTTGCTACATTGGAATTTAACCAGACCCTGCCTAAGTTTGTGATAGATAGGTTAGCTTCAGTGGACAGTTACATTGCATTCATCGGCAAGGAGTCTCGCAGTACGGCAACCGTCGACGAATTGCTGATGCTCAATGATGATGATTTTGATTGCGTATCACGACCAAAGTTGATCTCGGAATAAACGTAGCTTCGAAATCTCTCGATAAAAACATAATAAAAAAGGCGCTGAATGCGCCTTTTGTCTTTTTAGCCAACTGAAGTTGTTTTTATTTTTCTTGCTCACGTGCAATTGCACGGTAGCCGATATCGTTGCGATGGAATACACCATCCCAACTGATCTGTTTTGCAAGCTCGTAAGCACGCTGCTGCGCTTCTGATACGCTGTTGCCAAGTGCCGTTGCACAAAGAACGCGACCACCGTTTGTCACGATGTCGCCGTCTTTGTTATCTGTACCAGCATGGAAGACTTTTTCGCCTTCAATTTCAACTTGTGGCAGACCCGAAATTACGTCGCCTTTGTTGTAAGCCGCTGGGTAACCACCGGCTGCTAGCACGATACCAATCGATGCTCGTGGATCCCACTTCGATTCCGCTTGATCCAGTTTCTCGTCGATTGCCGCTAGGCACAGATCAACAAGATCCGATTCCATGCGCATCATGATAGGTTGCGTCTCAGGATCACCGAAGCGGCAGTTGTACTCGATTACTTTCGGAGTGCCGTCTTTGTCGATCATAAGACCCGCGTATAGGAAACCAGTGTATGGGTTACCTTCAGCGGCCATACCACGTACCGTTGGGTAAATCACTTCTTCCATAATGCGGTTATGGATTTCCTGTGTTACCACTGGAGCTGGAGAGTATGCACCCATGCCACCGGTGTTAGGACCAGTATCTTTGTCGCCTACGCGTTTATGGTCTTGGCTGGTGGCCATTGGTAAGACGTTCTCACCATCGACCATAACGATGAAGCTTGCTTCTTCACCATCTAGGAATTCTTCGATAACCACGCGGCTGCCTGCATCACCAAATGCGTTGCCTGCTAGCATGTCTTTGATTGCGTCTTCAGCTTCTTCCAGTGTCATCGCTACAATCACGCCTTTACCAGCAGCAAGACCGTCGGCCTTTACAACAATCGGCGCACCTTGTTCACGAACGTAAGCAAGTGCTGGCTCGATTTCAGTGAAGTTCGCGTATGCACCCGTTGGGATTTGGTGACGAGCAAGGAAATCTTTAGTAAACGCTTTAGATCCTTCAAGCTGCGCTGCTGCTTGTGTCGGGCCGAAGATTGGCAGGCCTGCTTCACGGAAAGCATCAACCACACCGATAACCAGTGGCGCTTCAGGACCAACAATGGTTAGCTCAATCGCTTTCTCTTTTGCAAAAGCAACCAACCCTGCGATGTCTTCTACTGCGATGTTTACGTTCTTTAATTTAGGCTCTAGTGCTGTACCTGCGTTACCTGGAGCCACGAAGATAGTCTCAACATTTGGGTTTTGTGCCGCTTTCCAGCCTAGTGCGTGTTCACGACCACCTGAACCAATGATAAGAATATTCATAATATTTCCTTTGATTTCGCTCCTCCCTTTATTAAGGGGAGGTTGGGAGGGGTAAGTCGTGTGCGTACAACAGACCCCCTCTAACTCCCCCTTGGTAAAGGGGAAGACCAAAAACTAATTAGTGGCGGAAGTGACGCATGCCCGTAAAGATCATCGCCATGCCGTGTTCGTCTGCCGCTGCGATAACTTCGTCATCACGCATAGAACCCCCCGGTTGGATAACACACTTGATGCCCGCTTCTGCAGCCGCGTCGATACCGTCACGGAATGGGAAGAATGCATCTGATGCCATTACACAACCTTCAACCTGTAAACCTTCGTCTGCAGCTTTAATGCCTGCGATTTTCGCCGAGTAAACGCGGCTCATTTGGCCTGCGCCTACACCGATAGTCATGTCGCCTTTCGAGTAAACGATCGCGTTAGATTTCACGTACTTCGCTACTTTCCAGCAGAACAGCGCATCTTTTAGCTCTTCAGCGGTTGGTTGACGCTTAGAAACTACTTTAAGGTCATCTTCAGACACCATACCTTGGTCGCGGTCTTGGACCAGTAGGCCGCCGTTAACGCGTTTCACGTCAAAGCCAGTTGTCTTAGTTGTCCACTCACCACACTCAAGTAGGCGAAGGTTTTTCTTAGCAGCTACGATTTCTACTGCTTCAGCAGAAACAGAAGGAGCAATGATAACTTCAACGAATTGGCGCTCAGTGATAGCCGTTGCTGTTGCAGCGTCTAGTTCACGGTTGAATGCGATGATGCCGCCAAATGCAGACGTTGGGTCTGTTTTGAACGCACGGTCGTAAGCTTCTAGGATATCTTCACCTAGTGCTACACCACATGGGTTAGCGTGCTTAACGATCACACATGCTGGCTCGTCGAACTCTTTCACACACTCAAGTGCTGCATCTGTGTCAGCGATGTTGTTGTAAGAAAGGGCTTTACCTTGGATTTGGCGAGCAGTAGAAACTGATGCTTCTTCAGGGTTTGCTTCAACGTAGAATGCTGCTGCTTGGTGGCTGTTCTCACCGTAGCGCATGTCTTGTTTTTTCTCGAACTGTTGGTTGAACGTACGAGGGAATTTGCTCTCTTCATCGCCTTCCTTGTTCTCACCGTAAGATGGAACCATAGTGCCGAAGTAGTTAGCGATCATGCCGTCGTAAGAAGCCGTGTGTTCGAATGCTGCGATAGCAAGGTCGAAGCGAGTCTCTAGTGTTAGAGATTTTTCGTTCGCGTCCATTTCAGCGATAACACGGTCGTAGTCGTGAGCGTTAACAACGATAGTTACGTCTTTGTGGTTTTTCGCTGCAGAGCGAACCATTGTTGGACCACCGATGTCGATGTTCTCAACAGCGTCAGCAAGCGTACAGCCTTCTTTAGCAACGGTTTCTGCGAATGGGTATAGGTTTACAACAACCATATCGATAGGGTTGATACCGTGAGTTTCCATCACGTCATCGTCTTGGCCGCGACGGCCTAGAACACCACCATGAACTTTTGGATGCAGAGTCTTAACACGGCCGTCCATCATTTCTGGGAAACCAGTGTAGTCAGATACTTCTGTAACAGAGATGCCTTTTTCAGCAAGCAGGCGAGCAGTGCCACCAGTAGATAGGATATCGACACCGCGCTCAGCAAGAGCTTGTGCAAACTCAACAATACCTGTTTTGTCTGATACGCTGATAAGCGCACGGCGAATAGGGCGAGCGTTGTTCATGCTTCCATTTTCCTCAAATTCACGGAGTTAAAGATGTTTGCCAAAAATGAACTTGTTTCCACCTCTTAGGGTAAAATATTGGCCAGTTTTGGTAAAAACCTTTGCAGGGTGTTTTCTTATCAAGAAAACAGTCTCCACTATTTGATGGCGCGTATTCTAACCAATTTATTACAAAAAAGCTCGCGCAATCGTTTGGCATCTCAAAAATAATTGTAAAAACCTCGTCCTTTCGCTTAAAAAGTAACGAGATAGTTAATAAGGGAAGTTATGTTTCAGATAGGTGAACTGGCGAAACGCTGTGGTGTGACTGCCGATACATTGCGTTTCTACGAAAAAAATGCGTTGATTAAACCCGCAGGACGAAGTGAATCAGGCTATCGCTTATATAATGAAGAGAACCAAAAGCAGGTACGTTTCATTCTTAAAGCGAAAGAGCTTGGTTTAAGTTTAGAAGAAATCAAAGAGCTGCTAGGGATCAAATTAGAAGCGACAGAACACAGTTGTGCTGAGGTGAAAGCCATTACTTCTGCAAAGTTAACTTTAATTGATGAGAAGATTGCTGAACTCAGCAAAATCCGTACGGCTTTGAAGAAGATAAATGACGCTTGCTGCGGGCATAACAATGATGATGCCAGCCATTGCTCGATCTTGGCAGCCCTTGAATAGTCTCATTTTTGCGTCATTTAACTTAAGTTTGCATTTTTGGCGGCTTGCTTTTCTAGGTTCAAGCCGCTTTCCCACCTATAATCTCGCCTTTAGTCGACCGTAAGAATTGTAGTCCCCCTATTCCTAAAGCGACGCTGTCTATCAGATACGAGAGTTTTCATACATGGTTGGAGTCTATTTTCAAATCAATGATTGGGTTTTGAGCGTTGATGAAAATAAGCTGTATCGACAAGACAGGGAAGTTACCGTTGAACCACGCTTAATTAATCTGCTGCATTTCCTTGCTGAACACGCGAGTGAAGTTTTCAATCGCGAAGAGCTGATCCAATATGTTTGGGCTGGTGCGATTGTGACGGATCAAGTCGTCACTCAATCGATTTTTGAATTGCGTAAGCTACTGCGTGATGGTCGAGAAGAAAACATCAGCTACGTGATCACTGTGCCTAAGCGCGGTTACAAGCTGGTGGCGAATGTGGCACCGCTATCGCATGATGAGTTTCTTGCTGCTCGTCATTGTGGCACTGATGAACTTCCTCCTGTCATTGACGATATGGAAGAAGAAGCATCTGAACTTCCCGCTCCGGCTATGACATTTCCAGCAGGTCCTTTAACTCGCGCTGTATGCGAGATGTCGAAAGAGAAAAAAGCACCGCGTAAACCCAACAAAATTAGCCCTTGGCGTTTAGGCTTTATGAACTTCATCTGGATCAGTATCTTGGTGGTCGTGATGGGGGTGTTTACTTATAAGCAATCGGAAGTGCGTATTACACAAGCCATTGATACCCACCTTATCGAGTTTAAGTTCCAAGATGATTTCAATAAAGGCGGGTTGAGTTACGACTTGGCCGACGGCTTTGCTCAGAAACTCATGGCAGATATCGCTCAGGTGAGTGATTACCGAGTGATGCTCAAGAAGGCGTCATTCACTAATGGTATTGTTCCGGGCAAATCGGTGGTGGTGCGAGTTCGAGAGAATGGTGGTGGCAGCTTCTTAGAAGTGGAATACCGCAATAACTCTTCAGAAAAGGTGTTGTTCAGCCGTCAATATGCTTTAACTAGCAGCCATTTAAAAACCGTTTTGCAGCAAGCCTCTTTGGATTTGATGCGAGTGCTTAAAGTACCTGATGCAAAACTCAAATCAAAAGTGCTGGTAGCAGGAATGCCAATGAACCCAGACGCGCTTGAGTTATTCGTTCAAGCCAACCATTATTTAAATGTATCAGACTCCGACCAATTCCAGCACGGCATTGACCTTATGGAGAAGATTCTAGAGATTGAACCGGACAATGCTTATGTGCAATCGGAATTGCTAATAGCTTACCATGTGCAAAAAGCGCTAGATCCTGCTTTGGAATTAAGAAAGGGAAGAGTACAACAGTTAAGTGATAAGCTAGAAGCGAACGCGAAGATGATGGTCGGTCCGATTCAGCCTCGTATCTACGAAGCCTTGGCTTTGCATGAAACCATTATTGGGGATATTGAACTAGCGAAACGTCATTTGAATCAAGCGCTAGAGGTGAGAGACTCGGTTTTGTCTTACGTGATTCGAGGCAAACATGCTGAATTGGATGGTGATTTGGATTGGGCAAGTGAGTCCTATAGCGAAGCCTTCTATATTGATACATCCGTAGAGACCTACTTACTGTGTGAGAACTTGGTTTTTCCAAGTAACATGAAGGCGATTGATTACGCCATGTATCGCGCAGTTCACCCTTCTGTAGTGCGTATGCTGTAATAAACCAGCTCTTGATGAGTACGATACTTAGCCCTTCATTTCGGTGAGGGGCTTTTTTATATCTGCCTCTTGTGTACTTCTTACCTCTATTTCTACTAATGACGCTTGTTATATAAGAGGAGAGGGCTTTTCATTCTCTATTCTCGCCACCTTGGCATTCTACTTCTTACTTCTTACCTCTTGTCTAGCGCAGCTTTATATCGAACTTTTTGGGTTTCGGCCTTAGCCTTGCATATTTAAAACCGGTCACGAAAACGCAGTTGTTTATGCTTAATAACGCTTGTACTTATGCATCGTTGAGTGAAAGAGGAGGGGAAGTTTGATGTAAGTCAATTGGTCAATAAGGGTAGGAAAAGTCTGCATCAACAGTTTGGGTAATCAGGATAGGGATAGCTTGATGTTGATAGCGGTTGATAAGGTTGATGGAAAATTTGTTGAGGTTGATGTTTTTACCTTTTCGACATGAGCGCTTTAGTTTTTTATCTTAAGTTACTGTATATGCTAGTTTTATGTTTTTTAGTTTATCAGGTTTATCTCAACTTTATACCGATGGGCTAATTGTTTTATTGATAACCCCAAGTTTATTTTTTTCCCAGTTTTTGGGCGTAGTCTTCACTTCGAAATTTAGCGAGGTCGAGCAGGTTCTTCCTCATAGCATCTCGCTAATAACCATTCAGTTTGAGTCATGTTGACTCGAGTAGAATAGATTTGGAGATGTTATGTCATCGAATGCGAAAAAAATCGGCCTTATTGCCTGTACGGGTGTCGTAGCCGGTAACATGATGGGTAGTGGTATCGCACTATTACCTTCTAGTCTTGCCTCTGTAGGCTCTGTTTCAATCTTCAGTTGGCTGATCTGTTTGGTCGGTGCACTGAGTCTGGCGTTCGTTTACGCTCGTCTGGCAACCAAAAACCCACAAGAAGGTGGTCCTATCGCTTATGCTGGCGAAGTGTCTCCGGTATTTGGTTTCCAAACGGGCGTTCTTTATTACCACGCGAACTGGATTGGTAACCTGGCTATTGCCATTACAGGTGTTTCTTACCTTTCAGTATTCTTCCCTGTGCTCAATAACCCAATCCCAGCAGGTATTGCGACGATTGCATCGGTATGGATCTTCACTTTCGTCAACCTACTTGGTGGTAGCTGGGTAAGCCGTCTATGTACGCTTGGTCTAGTTCTTATCCTTATCCCAGTTGTTGGTACAGCTGCATTTGGTTGGACGCACTTCGATACTGCGCTTTACAGCCAAAACTGGAACGTATCAGCAGGTACTGACAGCCACGCGGTAGTAACAGCGGTTCTTATCTGTCTATGGTCATTCGTAGGAGTGGAATCAGCAGCGGTATCGACTGGTATGGTAGAAAATCCTAAACGCACTGTACCACTAGCAACTATGTTAGGTACTGGTATCGCGGGTGTGATTTACATCCTCTCAACTCAAATGATCAGCGGCATGTTCCCTGCGTCAGAAGTTGCGGCATCAGGTGCGCCATTTGCACTAGCAACCACTGAGCTATTCGGTAGCTGGACAGCACCATTTGTATCAGCATTCACAGCGCTAGCATGTTTCACTTCGCTAGGTTCTTGGATGATGCTAGTAGGTGAAGCGGGTAAACGTGCTGCGAGCGATGGTAACTTCCCTAAAATCTACGGTGAAACTGACAAAAACGGTGTGCCTAAGAAAGGTCTAATCCTTGCGTCAATCAAGATGACTGCACTGATGGTTGTACTGATGTTCTTCAGCTCTAAAACAGCACACGCATCAGACCTATTCAACCAGCTAACGACTGACGCAGTGCTACTAACTATGCTGCCTTACTTCTACTCAAGCATTAACTTGATCCGCTTCGAAGGTATGACAACACGTAACGGCTTCGTAATGCTGTTCTCTGGTGTGGCTTGTCTGTTCTGCTTCATCGCACTAGCGGGTGCAGAGGGCGGTACGCTAACAGCAACCTTCATCGTTTCTCTAGTTATCTTGATGTTCTACAGCAAAAAAGCAGGTCTTGCTCAGTACGTGAAAATGCACGCTGACGATATGCCTGCCCAAGCAAGCAACTAATCCCCAAACGCTGGCACTACGGTGCCAGCCCATAAACCCCAAATTCACGCGGCGCTCACCTTACTCATTGCCTGTAAATGGCAAAGAGCGCCCTCATTCGCCTTGGAGATGTCCAAATGAATATATTCGCTATCTTGAACCACATGGGTGTGTTCTTTAAAGAAGAGCCAGTTCGTCAACTTCACGCTGCTCTTGAGAAAGCGGGCTACGAAGTGGTTTACCCAGTAGATGATAAAGACTTGATCAAAATGATTGAGATGAACCCACGCATTTGCGGCGTGCTGTTCGACTGGGATAAATACTCACTAGAGCTATGTGAACGAATCAGCCAAATCAACGAAAAACTACCTGTTCACGCATTTGCTAACGAACAGTCTACTCTAGACATTTCACTAACAGACCTACGTCTAAACGTGAGCTTCTTCGAGTATGCTTTAGGTATGGCTGACGACATCGCTATCAAAATCAATCAAGCGACTGAGGCATACAAAGATGCCATCATGCCTCCATTCACTAAAGCACTATTCAAATACGTAGAAGAAGGTAAATACACCTTCTGTACTCCAGGTCACATGGGTGGTACTGCATTCCAGAAAAGCCCTGCTGGTAGCATCTTCTACGATTTTTACGGTCCAAACACATTTAAAGCGGACGTATCAATCTCAATGCCTGAGCTAGGTTCTCTACTAGACCACTCAGGTCCACATAAAGATGCAGAAGAATACATCGCACGCACATTCAATGCAGACAGCTCGTACATCGTAACTAACGGTACGTCTACATCGAACAAAATCGTTGGTATGTACTCAGCACCTGCGGGCAGCACAGTACTGATTGACCGTAACTGTCACAAATCTCTGACTCACCTAATGATGATGAGCGACGTGACACCAATCTACTTCCGCCCAACTCGTAACGCATACGGTATCCTTGGTGGTATTCCACAAAGCGAATTCAGCCGCGATGTCATTGCAGAGAAAGTGGCGAAAACACCAGGTGCAACAGCACCAACTTACGCGGTAGTGACTAACTCAACTTACGATGGCTTGTTGTACAACACACAATTCATCAAAGAGTCGCTAGATTGTAAACACATCCACTTCGACAGTGCTTGGGTGCCTTACACTAACTTCAACCCAATTTACGAAGGTAAATGTGGTATGAGTGGTGAAGCGATGCCAGGCAAAGTGTTCTACGAAACACAATCAACACACAAACTGTTGGCAGCGTTCTCACAAGCTTCAATGATTCACGTGAAAGGTGACTTTGATAAAGAATCTTTCAACGAAGCATTCATGATGCACACTTCAACTTCACCTCAGTACGGCATTGTTGCTTCTACTGAAACTGCAGCGGCAATGATGCGCGGCAACACTGGTAAGAAGTTGATGCAAGACTCTATCGATCGCGCAATCCGCTTCCGTAAAGAGATCAAACGCCTAGAAGCAGAAAGCGATAGCTGGTTCTTCGATGTATGGCAACCAGAAAGCATCGATACCACAGAATGTTGGAAACTAGACCCTAGCGACACATGGCACGGCTTCAAGAACATGGATGACAACCACATGTATCTTGACCCAATCAAAGTAACGCTACTGACTCCGGGGATGAACAAAGAAGGCGAACTAGAAGAATCAGGTATTCCTGCTTCGCTGGTGGCTAAATTCCTAGACGAGCGCGGCATCGTGGTAGAGAAAACAGGTCCATACAACTTGTTGTTCCTATTCTCAATCGGTATCGACAAATCAAAAGCAATGCAATTGCTACGCGGTCTAACTGAATTTAAACGTGGCTACGACTTGAACCTAACCATCAAGAGCTTCCTACCTTCGCTATACAACGAAGACCCAAGCTTCTATGAAGGCATGCGCGTTCAAGAACTAGCACAAGCAATTCATGACCTAACTAAGAAATACAACCTACCAGAGCTAATGTACAAAGCGTTCGATGTACTTCCAGAAATGAAAGTAACACCACACGCAGCATGGCAAGAAGAGCTTCGTGGCAACATCGAAGAAATCAAACTGGAAGAAATGGTTGGCCGCGTAAGTGCGAACATGATCCTTCCTTACCCTCCAGGTGTGCCACTAGTACTTCCTGGTGAAATGGTGACTCAAGAGTCGCGCCCTGTGCTGGACTTCCTAGAGATGCTTTGTGAGATCGGTGCGCATTACCCAGGTTTCGAAACCGACATCCACGGTCTATACCAACAAAAAGATGGTAGCTACACCGTAAAAGTATTGAAGAACTAAGTTCCTCGCGAAGATGACGCCATTGGGAATGCAAGCATGCTCCACTCTTGCGAGCTCAATGCGTCATCGAACAATAACGACATTTAGATATACCCCTAACTAATCTGTCGTAAAGAGAAGGGCAAGGATGCTCTGATCTTTTCTTCTATATATAGAAGAAACAATTTTCCAAGACTTCACCTGAAGTACCCCAAATAAAAAGCAAAGACCAAAGAGCTGCATGAAAGTGCCGCTCTTTTTTGCTATCTATATAGAAGTATATATAGAGGAAAGATACCAACAGCCAAATCAGGCGAACTCCATTACGATACGGCCATTAATTTCACCTTTCTCCATGTCAGCAAAGATGTCATTGATATCTTCAAGCTGTTTGACTTCAGTAATCGCCCTTACCTTTCCATCTGCGGCGAACTGTAAGCACTCTTGCAAGTCTTTGCGTGTGCCGACAATAGAACCAATGACCTTCACTCCATTAAGAACAGTATCAAAGATAGGGATTGGCATTTCTTCTGGTGGTAAGCCGACAAGCACACATGCACCGCCGCGACGTATAGAGTGATAAGCCTCTTGGAATGCTGGCTTGGATACCGCAGTACACACAACACCGTGTACGCCGCCATTGGTTATGGCTTTAATACGCTCAGAAGGCTTTTCTTTCATAAAGTCGATGGTGTGTTGCGCACCTAAACTTTTAGCTAGTGCGAGTTTCTCGTCACCAGTATCTACAGCAATAACATTCATGCCCATTGCTGCTGCATATTGAATGGCTAAATGACCTAAACCACCTGCATCGACATAGCTTAAGCCCTTTGGAATTTTCACTACGTAATCACCGTGAGCAAGACAGAACTCAGCATAGCCGCCATCAACGGAATAACCAGCGTTATGTTGATCTAAACAAAGTGTCTCTTGCCCTTCCAAGCAATAGTCGCAATGACCACACGCACTATATAGCCAAGGCACGCCAACACGATCACCAGCTTTAAGATGGTGTATCTCACTACCGACCTCGACTATTTCTCCCACTCCCTCATGGCCAGGTACGAGAGGCATCTTAGGTTTCACAGGCCAATCGCCGTGGCAAGCGTGTAAATCGGTATGACAAACCCCGCAGGCATGAACTTTGACGAGTACATCACGAGGCTTAACGTTAGGTAGAGGAATGTCTTGAATGATGAGTGGACCTTTAAATTCACTAACAACTGCGGCTTTCATGTGTATCTCTCCATTTAATGATAACGATAATCATTCTTGATCGATGTGTGATAGAGTGCAGTGATCTGAATCAAAAATCGATTTTTAGCTAAATAGACCTTAGTCGAAACAAGTTAATAGCTAAGAAAAAGAGGTTTATTTAAGAGAGGCTATGTCGAAACTAGGGTAGTTTCAGAAAGAAGAACATAGTAATGCCTCTTCTATTAAGGCTTGGTGCCCCTAAATTTTAGCTAAATAGGGCTCAAAGTGTCTTGTATCTATACGATCTGTTCATTGTTTGTTCGGTTGAACTTTTTTTTAAAAAAAATGGGTTGCGCTCATTTCTGAATTCCCTATACTGCGCATCCACCGACACGGAGTGAGACGAAAGTCACACAGCGAGTCG
>NZ_JAPHPY010000057.1:0-33726 GCF_026241575.1 Vibrio sp. Sgm 5 | reverse complement strand
CTATCGGATTTTTACACACTGGTGGGATCGTTCAATTGATCAGTCTATTAATTTCTTAACTGATCGGCATTACCGCACTGGCGGAGCTTTTTATTTAATATGATTCACTGAATGGCTTATCGGATTCTTCACCGTATCCATCATAGAGAATAACAGCGGTTCCTTTTCCGGTCTTACTCCAAGGAGGTGGCACAACCCAGCCATGAGGATCGGCATTTTTTCTGATACTACAGTCATACCCTCGCTTAGAGTTGCAGAGCTTGACATAGGCTAATACAACCCGCCTACCGTCAACATATACTTCCATTGCTCCACGGCCTAACTCATCCTCATTGAAATAGTTATCCATTATCTCAATTTTCTTGGCGGCAAGATCGCTGTCTATCGTATCTTTGATGTGGTAGTAAGTTTTCGTTTCGTAAAAGTTGCCCCACTCAGCCTGCCACTTTGAGCGCCAACGTTCTTTAGTTTTTAAATGACCTTTCCAAAAGTTATCAGGTAGAGATAAATCCTGTCTCTGCTGCTCAGTGTAGTAACCTCTCTCCCATTCACCTTCAATACCATTTGGTACACTGAGGTTAATACGTGACCTCGCACAACATCCTTGTACCGCTCCCGCAATAATGCTAGAACCATTACCACGAACGTCGCTGATGAGCATTTTAGAGATCCAATGTGGCCCACTCATTGTTCCCGCCCCGCCGGAAGTCGCCACAATGTCCGGTTGAGCTATAGAGCAAGCCGACAACAATAACGTAAGTCCTGTGATTATTTTACGCTTCATTTTCATACACCACTCGTTTTAATTCGTTTCCTTCTTTGGTCACAGCATTTACCAATTTCTCGTAGGCCGAATCATAACCAACATTGATTAAGCAATCATGAGGACGGTGAATCCAAATTGATCCACACTTTTGAATTTCACTATGCCAATGAGAGCGTGTCACCGTACCTAATGGTTGTGCAAGTAACTTTTGATTTAACTCAACCAACATGGAATCAACCCCCGTTATAGTCGTGAAGTCTCGAGGTGGGTCATATTTTGTCATATCCCAAGAAATTCCCATTTCCTCACCTTGCTGTTTCATTCGCTCAAGGGCCAGCGCTGATAACCCGTTACTACTCGGCTGCAATTCATAGTAATACAATACATCACGATCTAACTTCACCTCACCGAACAAACCTTTCTGTTTACAGATTTCGGACCATCGCTCATGCTCTTGCTTGCGGATTGCAATTCGTTTTCGTGTACCAAGATCGGAGCGAGCATTGTCATAAGGTCGCACTTGTGCAGCTATAGACTCTTGATCATTTAACTCACGATTGTAAGTCGCAGATAAAGGCATGCCGTAACGTTCTGGTAAACCTTCTTGCGCGTACTTTTCTTTCGATTGATAGCCCCCACCGATATCGGTATGACAACCTGCAAACTCTTCCTCAAAGAAATTTGAGGGCATGACACCTTTTGGCTCAATCGACGTAAGCGGGAAGTTCTTGCGGTACTCATGATGTGCCGTGATTTGAAATACTCGCTCGGCGCAATTCATATCGAGATCCAGTTCAAAGTTGCCCTCATCCTCATTACCCGCCATATAGAACGAACCAACCGTATCAAATAGACCTAAAAATCGTACCGTACTTGTACGACTTTCATCAGGATAATACCCCTGATTATCATCATATTGCTCAATAGATGCTTTACCGAGCAAGTTGGGGTGAACGACGCCAAACTTCTTACCGTCTCTTGGTTTGCTTACGTCTGGTAATCCATCTTTAAGTGCATTAACAAAGTGACGAGCCAACGCTGCACCACGGCTAAATCCAAAGACATCAAATTCAATATGAGTGATGCTCTCGAATTCTCCATTTAGTTCTAACGTATCCGTGATTCTTGCATACTCATCAGCCCACTTTTGCCATTTATAGAACGCGCCTGTTCTTGAACTGGTGTAATCTGCAATGAGATTCGGTAAAGAAATCTCCCACAACAACGAATCACTGACATTGTTAACGTCTACACCAAAGGCTTGCGCAGCATTTGATTCATCATCACCATCATCAATCGTTTTTGGGGTTTGCCATGCACCGTCCACAGTCCCCACACCGGATATGTAGATTTTTTCGTGTTCTTCATCTATCGGATACGCCTCAAATAATCGTGCCACATTGGTCCGCGATTTCACGCCGCGCTGTTCTTTGTACGCATCGTTTTAGTTGTTCTGTCCCGTACCATCAAAGAACACACCAATGCGCAGCACCTTCTCAATCACTTGCTTAACGTTCATTACCGGAGTATTCACTAACGATTTTGATTGCGGGTAAATATGTTTAACGGTCGGGGACAACTTCGGATCATCATGTTCTTTACTGACGCTACCAAACGGGCACGCTTTCCCCACCTCGACGGTCGTTATTGAACCTTCCTCTGTCGGTTGCCCTACTGCATCAACCAGCAAGCACGGGTCGATCAGTGTGGCGTTCTTGTCTAACCATGATTGATTAACTTCACCTAAACCGTCAGTGGTTAATCTTGCGCGAGTGTAGTAGATATATTGCGTTGGAGGCGCAGCCCCTTCGATAGATACCGGAACAGTGATCGATGTATAAACCTTATCGCTCACGTAGTCGTCGCTGATAATATCATATGTCGAGCGGGTGACACGCCAAGCCCAGCGCCCCTCCCCTAAAATATCCATTTCATAGACTAGCTTCCCATCCACAAAGTAATACAAATAACCATGTGTTGGATAACCTAACTGTCCATCCACATCTACGGCTGGGATGAACGGTACAAATTCGGCATTAATATGTTTTTCGTCAGTTTCTTGTGGGTTGATCTTGAACGGCTCACTCATACCAACCATCGAAAAAAGTTCGTGAACTAGAGATTTTTCCTCCTGCTCATTACAGGAACAAACTAAATTGACGTGCCGATATGGCTCATTGATTTCTTCTTTACTCCAAGCAGTAATTTCTTCTTCGTTACTGGTTTTGCTAAGCGAAAACACACCCGTTTGTAATTGTTCCAAATCTACTTTGGGTGCATGTATCTTAATGCGACACTCAAACTCAGCGTCCTTGCTTTCGTCGTCGTCACTCATAAGTGGCATCGGCGTCAGTGCTGTTGTGTCTTGCACTGGCGCATAGCCTCCACCTAACTTATTAGGCTTAGGTACATTGTATTTCAAAGCAACTTCCTATCCTTTAGGGTAAAAGCTCAGTCTAGCAACGCACCCAATATGAAGCTCTAGGCATAATAACGGTTTACATATCCTTTCTATCTGAATTAGAAAAAATGAGAACATCGGCACATACAAAAAGCTCCGCACTGGCGGAGCTTCTTAGTAACAACATTATTAACTGTTTAAGGTGACGATTACTCTTCGTCTGTCACTAGAAGAAGAGAGAATATATAGGTCGGTTCTAGTGGGCTCCAGTTGTAAACCTCACCATTAACTGAATCAAACACCATGACGTTTGAGCCATCACCGTTCGGTGTGTTACTCCAGATGTAACCTGCATAGTCACCCGCTTCTATCGTGTAACCACTTTCGAATGCAGTGCCGTTCATCGCAGGACTGTGACAAGCACGCTCCGTCAACGCGACCAGCTCCTTAATATTTGGTAAGCGCCAGTTCTCTTTGCCCGCGAAGTCATGCAAAGCATGGTTACCAGATTCATTACGGATTTGCTCAGCGGTTGATAAAGCTAACTGCCATGACATCTTAGTCGCAGCGCCATCACATGCTTCATTTGCCGCATTCCACGTTGAGCCAACAGGGCAACGCATCCACGTTAGGCCCGTTTTTAAATCCGTGACCGTCCCAACATCAGAGTAAGTGTAACGAGAGTTAGGCGCTGTTTTTCCAAAATCAGTTGAACATTCTTGTGCCGCCATGGCTGCTTGAGAAGCCAAGACAAGAGATAGCGCGGTGATTAGTTTCTTCATCTTATTGGCCCTTAACTGCTACTAGACGGATTGGGAATTGGAATGACGTGCCAGTGTCACGCTCCACTTTGTCAGAATAAATTTCTACAAAGCTTACGTAACCACGGTCAGCGCCTTTCGCAGCAACTACTGCAAACTGAAGCGCACCTTCGTAGTTAAAACTAGAGTAATTGTTAAATGTGAAATCACTTAGCCAGATAGCACCTGATTCAACATCTGGGCTGCCCTTACCCTGTTGAGGGAAGTAAGCTGTCGTCATACCATAGACATTGCCGTCGGCATCTTTCTCTGTCTCACCTAAGTCGAGAACATCGTAGAACTCTTGGTATGTGGGTAGGCGCCAGTCACTAATGCCACATAGTGATTGCTTGTTTATATGTTCAACATATTGGCTTGTTGAACAGATGCCATCAGCAGCATCCACACAACCAACGACTTCAAGATCTTCGTAATACGGTTTGAATGTTGCTGACTCATACACGAATGTACGATCTTTAAATTGAACCGAGCTCGCATCCGCACTCTTGTTTTCCCAAACAAGACCAGTACGCTCGTCCATAGTACAAGCCCACTCAGTCGCATCTGCAGCTAAAGCAGCACCTTGTGAATCTAGCTTAACGAACTTAAAGCCAGCGCCTGTCGACGTTTGCTTGTCCTCTTTGTCGAAGCCGTATTCCGCATCTTGACCAGGGTAAGAAGCTTGAACCTCAGCAACGTCTGCTGCGCCATCAGCAAAATGAAGAACGGCGCCCGTATCGTTGCTGCCAACCGTTTGTTCAGCAACCGCTGCAATTTCTTCAGCAAATGCACTCACTTCCGCTTTAGACAGAAGAGAAGAGGCCAACGATTTGCCCTGGAAGCTAAGGCTTTGAGCAAGCAACGCTACGCCTTTGGTCATTTGTTGTGGTTGCATCGCAGCTAATAGTGCAACCGTGTTTTGCTCTAGCTTGTCTAGCTCGCTGGCTTCTGCGTTAGACATTACCGTACCAGACAGAGGAACGCCGGCATCGGTGAGTTGCGCTTTCACGATCTCTTCAGCTTGAGCAACGGTTTTACCGTCAACCACAAGACCTGCGAGTAACGTTGTTACACCATTGACCGTGTTACCCGTTGCTAAATTTTGGCCCGGAGCCGCAAGACGCAATGTTTGGTTTGAACCTTGATCAACTTGAGCAAGAATGGTGCTGGTTAGTACGTTTTTGTCGCTCGAAGTCAGGCTAAATTTACCAGCATTATCCGTTTTAGCACTCGGTTCAGTCGTATCACAAACGTAGTTTTGGTTTAAATCGATGCACACTGGCGTATCAAGAAGTGTACCTGCAGAAACGAGGGTGCCAGCTACATCATAAGTCGGTGCCGACGTGTCACCACCAGAACCACCGCCACAGCCAGCTAGGGCTAGTGACATAGCAACGAAAGAATATTGAAACTTCATAGATTTTATCTTCTTTTGATTTTAATTAACGAGAGCGAATCACTCTCACCATTGAAAGCAGGAAAAGTCCTAACAAAGTCCAAGGCGAGCCACTGCCACCTGAACCACCACCACTGCTTTCTTTAGTGGTATCAGCACTACACTGATACTGAGCAAAGTGACTCACACCCCACTCTTTCAACACCCCAGAGTTCCCTGACACACGGTCAGAGACTTCGAGACGCCAAGTACCCCAACTCGGTTGACCGACAAGTGCTTGTAACTCCTCGTCATACTGAGCTGTGAAGTAACCTTTGAATCCATTGGTATTGCTTGATTGATGGCTAAGTAGCACGACCGATTTGCCTTGTGGAGACACAAGCGTCACTTGCAGATCCTGCAGTGAGTCATGTTCGATGTTCAGGTAAACCGCAAACGAATCATCAATCGTGAGTGACTTGTCCGATAGCGTCTGAGAGAACAGTCTGTCGCCCTGCTCTGGCAAAGCGGAATTCACTGATTGAGGCTGGATATCAAGCTCTGGCGTACCATTAACCAGCATCACCTTTTCACTCCACTGGTGAGTCTTTAAGCCTTCTGCAAATTGGTAACCCAATGAAATAGAGGAATCGAACTGCGTGCCACACGTCAGACCGCTTGGTAACGCCACCTTCATTGAGGTCGAATCAGAAAGCGTTTCATCAAAGTCGAAAACGGATGCGTTGTTTAGCTGCCATTGCCCTTTGATGCTCGCTTCGCGGCCAGTTTGACTTAGGTTCACACCCACGTCTTGACCTTGTGCGATGTATCGAGCGTCATAGCGAACACGAAGAGGCGCTTTAAGTAAGTTGTGTCTGTTGAAGCTGTCCGTCAGGAATTGGGCGTAATCTTTATTTGGGAACAAGGTGTTTGCGGCATACACGGTCGATTCCGCAAGATCATGCATTTTCACGCCACGACCAATGCCATACATGCCTTCAAGAACAATGGCGTCAAACTCACGGAACACGTTATCGGTATCATCACCGTATCGTTCAACCGATGCTTTAAGTGCTTGGAACAGTGGCGTTGACCATAACTCGTCACCTAGTTCACCGCCTACGCTAACGTGCGCTGGATACTCCGAGCCCTCGAAGTAACGCGCTCTTTGGTTCCATAAGCTACGAGTTGTTTTGCGTGTTCCGAACACACCGTCCCAGTTGAACACCGTATCTAACTCGAATTCTTGACCACGACGCGAAGCATCCAAATATTGAGTGCGGTAGCTCGCGCTGCCCGCCCAGTAATCAGCAAAACCTTCTGCGATAGCACCAGTGTGACCGTACGCCCAATCCGGTACGATTTGGTAATGAATGCCATGCCCAAGCTCGTGTATCACAACATCAGCATCGACTGCATCCGGAGAAACACCACCGACACCCAGCATGAGTGCTTTCGGACCGTGATAGTAAGTAGAGTTATTTTTTGATAAACCGCGAGCATCAAAACGAAGCGGTTCGTCAAACAAGTCGTAAGTCAGGCTTGTCAGATATTGGATCGAGCTATCAAGATGATAAAAAGCCATCAACTGTGGGAACGCATTGTCACCAAACTCGGTGCTTTGCATCTCATCAACACTGTCAAACGCTTGAACCCCTTCTGCGCTGAGAAAGTCCAACGTATCAAGCACAGGCGCTTCACCAGGTGCTGGGGCTGCAAATAAGCCCGTCGCATCCACTTGCTTCAATCTTGGGTTAGAGAGATAGAACTTACCGCCCGACTTTAAAACCTCAATCGACTTGGTTACGTACTCGATCGGCTGAGGGTAATCGGACAGTGCTGACCACGTCGATTCTGGTGCCGCTTGTTGTTGCATGGTGCGAAGATCTGGGTTGAATAAAGAAACCTCAACATCAACCAAACTTCCAGAGCTCAAAGCCGGTGGCTCTTGTGCTTGCAGTTGGCGAGGCGATTCCAATTCCATTGCAACCGTTGGTTTACCGTTGCGAATTATCGTATCTTCAAGGCTCTTAAACACTCGCACAACGTGATGATTTTTATCGGTTGTTACTACTAGGGCACGCTGTGCTTGATATTCACCGTTAACCCAAACATCAAAATTGTAATGCTCACCAAGCTGAGACTGGGTTTTGTAACGGAACTTAAACTCGCCCGCTTCTGAGTAGTGGCTGTCTAGATAAGTTTTCGCTTGCGCTTCATTCGTCACCACAGAATCCGTTGCGGGATAATCCCACTCTGCAGACTGAACCGCAGGGGTACATGCAATAAACAGTGAAAACGCCAATGGTTTTAGCTTCATGATTTCGTCCTAGAATTCGTATTTTGCATTTAGCGTGAAGTAGCGCCCAGGCTCCGTTGAGTAACGCTTACTTTCCTCAGCGATACCCGCTACGTCTTGGTATCGGATGTACTCTTTGTCGAACAGGTTGACGATGTTTGCGCTAACACGAAGGTCTTTGGAAACGTGGTAAGTTGCGCCAATATCAAACGTATTCCACGCACTTGTCTGCGCGCACTCTGTCGCTAGGCCAAGCGTGGTCTGGCATTTAGGAACGCGATCCATGGCTGCGGCCCAGTTCCAAGCCACGTAAGCGTTGAAGTCTTGGTTGGCGTATTTCAGTTGAGCGTTACCTTCGAATGGCGTAATGCTTCGAACGTATTCGCCTTCCGCGTCTTTGCCATCCACGTAGCCAAACTTGGTGCTGATGTCCCATTGTTTTGTGAGCACGTAACCCGCAGAAAGCTCTGCGCCATAAGTCTCTACGCCATCAAGGTTTTGGTACTGTTTGATGTAATTACCAGTGCTTGAATCAAAGCCTGTGGTCACAACATCGATGAAGTTTTCAAACTTGTTGTAGAACACAGACGCATAGACATACGCTCGACCGTTATCGAACTTGTTACCAATTTCAAATGAGTCCGAAGTCTCAGCTTCTAGGTCTAAGTTAGGTGCGATAACAAAAGGCGTTAGCGGTACGAAATCATGGTTCACGAAGCCATATGCTTTGTCGTATTCCGGAGCACGGTAACCATGGTTGTATGATACATAAACGATGTTGTTGGCAAACATTTCACGAGAAACCGACAGGCTTGGAGACGCCTCCGAGCTATCCATGTCCTTTAATGGGAAGCCGCCCACTTCTCCCTCACCGTCCGGCGTTAGACGGTGCGCATCAAAGCGCAGGCCGCCTGTGATGGTCCATTTATCCAGTTCCACCATGTCTCGAACGTACAAACCAATGTTATAAGCACGAGCAGGAGCGAAAGGTTGTTTGGTCGAAGGTGTTACGCCGTTCCAATCAATCTTGGAATCGCTATCTGTGCGTTCGTAGTAGTCAGTAGAAAGCTCGACACCGTAAGCCAATTGGTGCTCTGCATTTGCTGCATAAATCGTATTGGTGAAGTCGCCACGAAAACCAATTGTCTCGTCGATGAAGGTTTTGTGTTCCAGCTCGCGACGTTTGGTGACCAAACCATTGTGATCCACTTGGCGCATTAAACGGTTGGTGTCTTCCACGACTTCGGTGTGACGCCAGTAAACTTTGGTATCCAACTCTTCGAACCAAGTTGGATTAATCGGGGTTACCTCTGCACCAATGTAAGCACTGTACTCTTCGGAAGTTTCATCTTCAGCAAAGTCTTCAATGTGCCAGATTCCATCAGGTTGAATGGACGGTGAACCCTCCAAACGCTCTTGATTCTGGGTGTAGAGTTCCGCTTTGGCTTTCAACATCACCTCTTCATTGAAAAAGTGGTTGATCGTATAAGCACCGCTGTAACCATCTAGATCGCGGTTATACAAATCTTCATCAAAGTTACGCGTCTCTTGCCCTTGCCAATATGAAACGTTGAACAAACTCTCTGTATCACCGGAGCGGAAAGCTAGGTTGCTCGTACCTTTGTACTTGTTGCTGATATCAGTGTAAGTACCAGAAACATCGGTGTAGAAGTCTTTGTCTTTTAAGAAATCACCCGGCTGACTGGATTCTAAAATCACCACACCGCCGATCGCGCCAGAGCCATGCACCGAAGAGCTTGCACCTTTAATGATTTGCAGCGATTCAAAATTGGATAAATCAAAAGTATCTCGCCCAACTGCATCATTAATGTCATTCGCACCGAAGCCATCCGCAGAACGAATGCCATCACGAACGATCATAATGCGGTTACCTGTCATACCACGGACGGTAATGTTTTGCGGACGTCCTGCACCGCCCGTCACGCTTACACCAGGTTCGTTACGCAGCACGTCATAAAGCTCGGTTTCGCCTCGCTCTTCGATTTGCTCGTTTGTGATAACCGCAACACTACCTGCCACTTTTGACAATGGCTGATCGATTTTATTGGCGGTTACAACCACCTCTTCCATTGAGAAAACCTTAGATTCGGCGTGCACTTGACTGGCAGCAAGTACCGAAAGTACTGCCGCTGACACTGGGGTAAGCTTCATTTACTGCTCCGCTTTAGATGTTTTAATTAGTGATAGTAGAAATGCGTATTCCTTCGCCTGTTGCTCTCTTGCCTGCCTTGGATCCATGCGGTGGCCAGAGTGAAAATCCGTTTGCAACAAATAAGGGCCTGTCGATTCACTGGTCGACGAAATTTGAGCGAGATACTTCGCGCCTTCCCAATAAGGCACACGTTGGTCGTTTAATCCGACTTGAACCAACATGGGTGGGTAAGCGTCTTTGTGGATATTGAGAATAGGATCATAAGCTTGCATCGCTTTGAGCTGCTCAGGGAGTGTCGGATTCCCCCATTCTCCATATTGTTGTGCGGTAAGTGGTAACGTCGTATCGGACATGCTGGCAACAACATCGACAAACGGAACCTTCATCACCGCGCCAGCAAACAAGTCCGGAGCTTGGTTGATCGAACCGGCAACTAAAGTGCCACCGGCGCTGGATCCAATGGCGTAAACATCACGCTCACCACCATCAAAGTGTTTAAGTGCTTGCGCAACTGCCGTGAAATCATTGATAGAGTTGGCTTTAAGAACGCCTCGGCCTTGCTCGTGCCAGTCAGCACCAAAGTAACCGCCACCACGAACATGCGCTATGGCGTAGATAACGCCTTGATCTAGTAGACTCACGGTTTGAGGTTTCATGGTAAACCCGTAAGCGCCATAGCCGTACAGCACAACAGGAGCGTTGTCACTGAGCTTATCTTTGCGGTAGGCAAGAGAAACCGGCACTTCCACACCATGACTTTTGACCATAATGCGTTTAGATACATAATCTTGGCTGGAGAAGCCGTGATAAACATCTTGCGAGAGATTTGTCTTTGTCAGTGCTTTAACATCAAACTCTTCAAACTCTTCCCACAGCGGCGGTGTCGTCATCGACATACTACGAATGCGGATTTTGTTAGAGCGGTAATCACCAAGAGTGCTCAACCAAGCAACGCGACCTTCCGACTCTAAAGGCAGAGATTTCTTCGCCTTGCCATCGTAAGAGTAAACCGAGATTGTCGTTTGATTGTCTTGCTTGGTTAATGCCACAAGTCCCGCTTCATACAAATAGAATTGCTCTACGCCATTTTCTGAGCGTAAGAAAGACTTCCAATTAGATTCAGCAGTGTCCACATCTTTCTCGGGCATCGCTGTTTCAAACAAACCAAACTGACCATTAAGATTGCTGTTGATAAAGACTTTGTCTTGAGCAACATCTGCATAATACTCCACACCGGATTCCGGTTTACGTAACGAGGCCGTTAGCTCTCCAGAGTCAAGGTTTAGGATCTTTTGTTCGGTGGTCGATTCATTGTTACTTTGTACCATTGCGAAACGCGCGTCGGCTGATGGATAGAAGGACATGAGCCAATCGGTCTTGTCCTCTTGCCAAAGTACTTTCTGCTCGTTGGTTTGAGTATTAATTCGAACGATTTGGTAGGGACGCTGAGTTTTCGCTTCTTTTGATACAGCGAAAGCAAACTTGGCATTTGGTGAAAGCAGAACCCCATTATCAATGTTGCTGATAAGCTCGCGTGCTGCACCACTCTTTAGATCAACTAACACAGCACGATACTGCTCGCTGCCATCAATATCTTCTGTAAACAACAAAGAATCGCCTTGAATACGCCATTGACCAATTTGGAAATACTGACGTTCTTCTTGGCGAGAAGAGAAATCGTAAACCACTTTCTCTTGCGCGTTGTTATCAGCTCGCGAAAGCAAAACAAAGTTGCCTTGTCGATGAGTGAGACTCCATTCTTGACCGTTTTTAATCACCCAAGGCTTCTCGCCTTTTTCTGCTGCCATGGCTTCCCATTGGCTCAAGAGATTTTGGGTAATCTCGTCATAGCGTTTCTGAAATTGTTCTGTTTTTTGGTTCTGTTGCTTGAGGTAAGAGAGAACTCGCTCATCTTGCCTGGAATCATCTCTCAGCCAATCAAAGTTATCCGAGGCAACACTGGGCATAGAGGTGACTAAAAGCCCCAAAAACACATGAGTAAATTTCATATAAATGGCACAACTATTTATAGGATTAATATTATTTCGCGTATTCTGCCCTTAAATAAAAATGAGATCAATTATCATTTACATGTTTTCGTGATATTTTTATCGGCTTATATTATGGCAAACGTTTAAATGGCGGATGAATACACTGGTATATTGATCATTGAGTAGATGAGTCATCTGTTGCTATGAAATGAGGACTTATTGAAATGAAAGCGCCACCTAAAAAGGTGACGAGTGTCGTTTATGCAGCCAATTATTGCGCATAATTATGCAGGTATGATGTTAAAAAATGTGGTTAATCACGACCCAAATCAAGGTAACAGAACCGATAAAATACAGTGAGGATACAACAACAGATTTAAGCAGTTCCCCCATTTGTGATTCTTCAGTAATCATGAGAGCCTCCGTGCGTGATCATCAGCGTACAGCTTACCAAGGCTATACAAAGAAACGAGAACATCTCAACCCAAACACCCTTCTTCTTCCAACCTAAAGCCTTGCATTGTTGGTCTGTTAGGCTCATGTCGACTTCTTCTAACCATTGCTCTTCTTGGTACATATTCTTGTCTCCTGTTTCTGTATACCTATGCTAAGCAAAGATGACGTTCAGAAATATCAAAGACTATTTAACCCTCGTTTAGAATCACTAAACAGTAAATATCAGACACAAAAAATCCGAGCTCAATGGCTCGGATTTCTCATAAAATATCGATTTAGCAATGCGACGAAGATTAATCTTCAGCACTTGGCTCAGCAGGTTTTTTCTTCGGGATAAACACATTGTCACCCACTGCCACGTTTTGATAGAAACCTTTATCACGCTGAGCGGGTTTCTTCGCCACTTTCTTCGCTTGAGGGCGAGCCTTCTTCGGTGCTGCTTTATTACCACGGAAATCAGGTTTACGCGGCTTCAAACCTTTAAATTTGCCCTTTAGGTCATCAAATACCGAGAATTGTAAATCTTGTTGTAGGTAGAGCTCAACACGCTTGAAGCTGTCCCAGTCTTTAGGGCCAACCAGTGAAATCGCATCACCTTTGTTACCAGCACGGCCTGTACGACCAACACGGTGCACGTATTCTTCTGTGTGTTTCGGCATATCAAAGTTGATAACGTGCGTAACTGTTGAGATATCAAGACCACGTGACGCTACATCTGTCGTAACGAGGATCTTAAAGACTGCGCGTTCAAACTGACTCATGATGGTATTACGCTGAGTCTGGTTCAAATTACCACTCAATGCGACTGCTTTTAGCTTTTTCTCGTTAAGCTTAGTAGTCAAACGTTCAGTATCGTCACGAGTCGCTGTAAAGATGATCACTTGACGATATTCAGCTTCTTCTAACACACGCTCAAGAATCGCTTCTTTGTGGTCAAGGTGATCACACAAATAGAATTTCTGAGTAATGTCTTTGTGCTCTTCGTTTGAAACACCTACAGCAATGCGTTTTGGTGCATTCAACATCTCTGATGCAATACCGTTCACTTCTGCGTGGTCCAATGTTGCAGAGAACATCAACGTCTGACGACGGCGGTGTTTAGCTGCGTTGTGGATGCGGCGAAGCTCTGGTGCAAAGCCAAGATCGAGCATACGGTCTGCTTCATCAAGAATCAGCGTTTCCAATCCATCTAGGTACAATGAACGGTGTTCTAGATGGTCAGCCAAACGTCCTGGTGTAGCAACGATAAACTTAGGGTAACGACGCAATGCTTTTACTTGGTCGTTAAAGTTCTCACCACCTAAGATCAAAGTAGCATCGTAAGACAAGCCAACTAACATTGAGCGTAGCTCGCCATATACCTGTTTCGCTAACTCACGCGTTGGCGCAAGAATGACCGCACGTGGGTCTTTCGCAGAAAACGACTTCGTCTTTAATGACTTGTGAAGCATTGGTAATACAAACGCCAAAGTCTTGCCAGAGCCCGTTTTCGAAGATGCCAATAGATCCTTGCCTGCAATCGCAACAGGAATCGCCTGCTGCTGAATATCAGTCGCTTTTTTGAAATCGTAGTGTTTTAGGTTCTTCAACAATCGGTTGTCTAGGCCTAGATCTTTAAATTGCAAAGTATTCTCCAATAAATAGTCATCGTTTGAGCGCTTTTTCAGTGTCGTTTCCGCTCTAACGCAGCAAAAAATAAAAGCTCGGTATAATACCGCAAATCATAGGAGTATAGATAGAGATCACACAAACTAAATGTACAAGAAATAATAAAGTTTCATGTTAGAAACTTTCATTTGCGTCAATATCGTCTAAATTATTGATATCAGGAACGTGGCGAGAGAGCTGCTGTACTACCTGATACAGGCGTTAAAGGTGAGTAAACGCTCACTTATGTAAATTAAAGGTTAGCGTCCGTATCAGGTACTCTATGAAATCCTTGGATTTTTTTGACTTTTGCTACATCATGTACTGATAGAATGTATTCACATTTACCACTACGACTATATGACACAAAACGTATAGCGTAGGAATTTAACTATAGGCAAGGAGTTCTAATATGAACAAAACGTTGATCGCAGCTGCAGCAACTTCAGTACTTCTACTAGCAGGTTGTGCTTCTTCTGACGAAGCAGCAACAGCTACTAAACTAGACGAACTAAGCAACCAAGTTAGCCAACTAAGCCAAGACGTACAGTCTCTACAGTCTGACGTTCAAAAGTCTAGCGACGCGGCTATGGCAGCTCAAGAAGAAGCTGCACGTGCTAACGAGCGTATCGACAACATCGCTCAGTCTTACACTAAGTAAGATTTGATTCCGCGCTTTAACACCCGTTAAGGCGCGGTAATTTCTACAGGAACACCATTTTGCGCAGCAATCGCTGCTTTTGCCTTCGCATTCGTCATACCAAATTCATCTAACCACCAGTCCAATTCTTTTGGTACAACTAAGTGATCTTTCTCGCCATTGCTGCGAGTTAACGGCTCGTGCGCTTCAACAAACACGCTGCGGTCTGGTTCTAAAGCTACTTTGACTGGTTGATTAATGATTTGAACTTTTTCGCCACGACGCACTTTATCAAACAACCATTCGATGTCGTTTGGGTCCATGCGAATACAACCCGCGCTAACACGCATGCCAATGCCAAAGTCTTTGTTAGTACCGTGGATTAAATATTCACCATGACCATAAGCTAGGCGAAGGGCGAACATACCAAGTGGGTTATCCGGACCAGCAGGAACAACAGCTGGCAAATCAATACCTTTCGCTTTGTACTCAGCACGTATAGAAGATGGCGGCGTCCAAGTTGGATTTGGTCGTTTCTGGCTGATGCTCGTCGTCATAACGGGTGTATCACGACCAATTCGGCCAATCCCAACAGGGAACACATAAACAATGTCTTCTTTCGGCGGGAAGTAGTAAAGACGCAGCTCGGCTAAGTTAATCACAATGCCTTTATGTGCGACCTCAGGAAGAATAAGTTGAGTTGGAATAGTGAGGACGTGCCCTTCTTTTGGAAGAAATGGGTCTACGCCTTTGTTGGCTGCCATTAACGCAAGCATGCCGACATCATACTGCTTCGCAATATTCGCCATGGTCTCGCCCTGCTCCACTACATGATTCTCCATGCGGCCGATCACACGAGCGCCGTCTTCTGGCAGTTGATACATTTTGGCGAATGACAATCCACTCACTAAAGACAACGATATCGACAACAGGGTGCGCTTTGCGATACTCATAGGACGCTTCTTGCTTGGCATCTCTCTCTATTCCTTGGCGTTTTTAAAGAGCCGTAAGGTTATCTCTCTTTCTACCTTGTGATCAACCATCGGCTTGTGATAATCCAGTAAATTAAAGCCGCTCCATAACCAAGGGCTATGAATGAATTTATTCGGTACCTCTTTTATTTCCGGTACCCAATGGCGAACAAAGGTCCCATCGGAATCAAACTTTTCGCCTTGGCTTGTCGGGTTAAATATACGGAAATAAGGTTGGCCGTCACACCCCGTTGACGCTGACCATTGCCAGCCACCATTGTTTGCCGCGAAATCACCATCCACCAGCTTACTCATGAAGTACGCTTCCCCCCAACGCCAGTCGATATGCAAATCCTTGGTCAGAAAGCTCGCGACAATCATGCGCAGACGATTGTGCATCCAACCAGTCGTGTTCAGTTGGCGCATAGCAGCATCAACAATAGGGTACCCTGTTGTGCCTGTTTTCCAGCGTTCGAAAGCTTGCTCATCATAAGACCATTGGATCTTCTCTTCCCATGGAATGAAGCCCTTTCCTCTAACAAGCTTTGGTTCAAACACCAATAGGTGTTGGTAAAACTCTCGCCAGATGATTTCACTTAACCAAGTGGCCTTCCCTTCAGTGAGATCAGGAATTGGGTTTTCTGCATAAAGCCTTGCGATACATTGTCTTGGTGACAGCGCGCCAATTGCGAGATAGGGAGATAACTGACTCGTGCCATCAACCGCAGGCAGATCTCTCTCTGCTTGATACGCATTGCTGCGCTCACGGGCGAACTCTCTCAGTTGTTGGACAATGTCTGTGGTTGAGGCATGCCAACGTTCACTGGACTCGCGCGGATAAGAAAAAGGCACATCAGCATGATAGCGATAGGCTTCAACCTCTTGGAGCACGTCTTTAGGCAGCTCGGCTTGCGGTTGTGGCTTGAACACCATTGGCAGTTGGAATTTCAACAACCAAGCACGTTTAAATGGTGTGAAGACTTTGAAATACTGCCCCTGCTTGTTTAACACCGTGGTTGGTGCATGAACACATTTGTCGTGGAAAGCTTCAAACGTAACTTCGCTTTCAGCCAGAACTCTCGCTACGTCTCTATCTAAAGCTTGCTCGTTGACCTCATAATGAATATTCGCCATGACACTTTTCACGCTCAACGATAATGCCCAGCTCTTGATGACCTCAGTCACGTCGGCAAATTCAGGCACTTCTTTATACAGAAGCGGGATATTAAGATCAGCAAGCTCTTCTTCGAGATGCATTAAACGTCTCGCAATAAGGTCTGCCTGCATTGGTGCCATATGGTGCTTTTTCCATTGCTCTGGCGTTGCAACATAGCAAGCGACCACAGGGTGCCCAGTATCAAGGGCGGCCTTCAATGCAGTGTGATCTAACGTTCTAAGGTCTCGTCGAAACCAAACCAGAATCATGTCGTCTCCTTACGAGGGTAAGCTAGTTAGCAAAATGCAACTTCTCAATAACTTCAGAGAACTGAACTTGCTCAGGGCATTGCGTTTTCAGCGTGGATAACGCTTCTACTTGCTTAATTGGCAGGGCCTTGTTTGAGAAGAAATGAAGTTTTTGGTATAGAGCCACTACATCATGATCGATAAGACCCGAAACATCTTCGACTTTGTCTATCAAACTAATATGGAAGCCTTGCTCGCATAATCTTGCCGCTTGTACCCAGCTTTCAAATTCTCGAGCTTGCTCGAAACTAATAAGCAGACATTTGCCTTTCGAAGAGGCTTTGTTTTCAGACTCAACAACCATGGCAAGGCGTGTAATTAAGCAAGTTTGAAAGAGGCCCGACTGAAGTGAGCGTAGTGAGACCTTCACGAGTTCAAGAGCTTCCACCACCGGCGTGATCAGCTGATCGATGACAATAGTTAATGGATACTCTTTCAAAACGTTGGTTAGAAGCTTCTCCGTTTTACCACGGTTTAGTTCGGCAAGAGCTTTGAGCAAAGATTCTACTTCTTCTAAAGGCTGCACACTAACAGCAATATCAGTTTTTTCTTCTTGTCCAAGCAGACCTTTTACTTTGCCAATGGCAACCCCTTTCGACAACCAACCTTGTATCTCTTTAATCGTATCTAGATCTTGTTGGCGGTATAAGCGATGACCCTTTTCGGTTCGTTGAGGTTGGATCAAGTTGTAGCGTCTTTGCCAAGCTCTGAGTGTAACGGGCTTAACACCCGTTAACTCAGATACATCTCGAATGGCGTAGAGTTTTTCTTCTTGGCTACAATCCATAACGTAATCTCATCTCCTGCGGGTATGGTTCTAGATATTTTTGCTGTTGCAAATACTCATCTGGGTATGTGTTGAGATAATGCTTAATAAGCGTTAACGGGGCAAGTAATGGTAACAATCCTATGCGGTAATCACTGATGACTGTCGCGAGTTCTTCTCTTTCTTTACCAGTTAATGAACGCTTGAAGTAACCTTGTAGGTGCATCAGAACATTGGTGTTGTTCTTGCGACTCGCTCGGTTTTGCAGCGCTTTCATTAAGCCCAAACGATACTCGTTAAAGAAGTCGTCAATCTCATAGCTCGCGACATCTGCCACCAACCTACCCAGAGAGCGGTAGGATTCTGGGTGGTGCGCCATCAACGTCAGTTTGTAACGAGAGTGAAAAGCGATGATTTTACCGCGTGTTGGTTCTCCACCCATGGATTCATAGAAGTCGTTCAAACAGTAAATGCGCGTAATGAAGTTTTCTTTTAATACTGGGTCGTTAAGGCGGCCGTCTTCTTCTACCGGTAACCACGGCATTTTTTCCATCAAGGTACGGGTGTACAAGCCAATCCCCTCTTTTGCAGCGTTGTTTTTACTGTAAACCTTGACTCGCTCCATACCACAGGTTGGCGACTTCGCGCAGACGATGTACCCACACAACTGCTCACTTTGCAATTCATTCACTTTATTTTCTGAATAAGTGAGCATGTTGTCGGTGTGGTCATTGTCTGGATTTTTCGTCTCAACCAATGCAATTCGCTCTTCGTTACTGACTAAGCGGATAGTAGGACGAGGCACAGACATACCGACGCCAACTTCTGGACAAACTGGCACGAAACTAAAGTACCCGTCGAGTTCTTTTGTTACGAAGTTACTTATTTTATGTCCTGAGTCGAAACGTACACGTTCACCTAATACACAAGAGCTGATACCGACTTTGATTGAAGATTCCATGATGGCACATCCTATACAAAATGTTTTGTTGTATAACTTATAGCAAGTGAATTTGAATTGTACAAGAAAATAAATTGTACAATTTATTCGTTTTACTGAGCTATCTAGGAATTCGATCAGTGAGATCTCAGAAAATATTGTGCTTCGAAACGGTTTTTTGTGCACACAATCAACAAATCGCTCAAAAGCAAATCGATTGCCTTTTTGCTTTCAACATATTTAGTTATCAACAGAATATTTAAACACTAGAACAGACCGTTTTGTGACTTAACTCTCAAGCCACCTTTACACGTCCCGATATTATTGCCTCAACGAAAACGAACAAGTTCAACAGAATTGGTAATAGCATTCTATAATAGAGTCATTTTACCAGAACCAAACTTTGGAGAGCACTTATGGCAACCCCACATATCAACGCACAACCAGGTGATTTCGCTGAAACAGTTCTAATGCCAGGCGACCCGTTGCGCGCTAAATACATTGCAGAAACATTTCTAGAAGATGTGAAACAAGTTTGTGATGTTCGCAACATGTTCGGCTTCACTGGCACTTACAAAGGTAAGAAAGTTTCTGTAATGGGCCACGGTATGGGTATCCCATCTTGCTGTATCTACGTACACGAACTCATCGCTGAATACGGCGTGAAAAACGTTATCCGTGTTGGTAGCTGTGGTGCAGTACGTGACGACGTGAAACTAATGGACGTTGTTATCGGTATGGGTGCATCTACAGACTCAAAAGTTAACCGTATCCGTTTCAACAACCACGACTTCGCTGCAATCGCTGACTACGGTCTTCTAGAAGAAGCGGTTAACCAAGCGCGTGCTCAAGAAGTACCAGTTAAAGTTGGTAACGTATTCTCTGCAGACCTGTTCTACACACCAGAGGCAGACCTGTTCGAGAAGATGGAAAAACTAGGCATCCTAGGTGTAGACATGGAAGCGGCTGGTATCTACGGCGTTGCTGCTGACCTAGGCGCGAAAGCTCTAACTATCCTAACAGTTTCTGACCACATCATCCGTGGCGAAAAACTAAGCTCTGAAGAGCGTCAAAAGTCGTTCAACGACATGATGAAAGTTGCTCTAGAAACAGCAATCAACATCTAAGAAACACCTAAGTAGTAAATAGCAGCCGGGGCCTGACCGGCTGCAAGAATTATCCCGAGGGGGCGATTGTGTCTAACGGCGAACTGCCAAGGGACGCAGATGGGTTACAACTCAACTTTTGTAAAACATTGGCGTGTGACAACTTTGGATTGAGTGATGCAAAGCGATACGTTTTGCAACATGCTAACCCTAAACGTCCGGCGATGGTATGCCGTGAGTGTGGAGCTTTCCCCCCCTTACTTAATAATCGCGATGTAGTGAACGAGCTTCATCGTCTGCGTCACGTCCACAGTGACGGATTACCTGCTTGTCGCAACGATGACTGCGATAACTTTGGGCTTTCTGTCCATACTCATAAACACCTCTATCACGCTTTCGGTTACAGTGGCGATCGCCAACGTTACCGCTGCAAAGTGTGTCAAAGTACCTTTGTCGATAAATGGTCTGGTGCCAATAAAAAGCTTCAGTTCCAAGAGAACTTGATGGGCTTGTTGTTTACCGGTTATTCCGTTCGCGAGATCTGCCGTAAACTCAGCATTAATCCAAAAACCTTTTACGATCATGTTGATCATATTGCTAGCCGCTGCCGCCGCAAACTGGCAACGATCGATGCTCGCTGGGTAAACCATGCCGAGCACTATGAGTTGGCGTCGAACTATGTTTCCCTGCAACCACATAGCAACAACGGCGTATACTGGATCGCTTCTGGTGAAGCACACTCTGGCTATATTCTATGTCAGCATGTGAACTATTCTTCTAATGATGAGCCGGTCGCAGCACTGGATCATAACCCTTACGATGAAGTGTCACGTTTTGTATCACAGGAATACACCGCAGAAGCAAGTGAAGCACCCGGCGAACCTTCGAAGAAACTTCGCGAGCGTATCGACCAGAAGTACCAAACCATTTTGGCGCGTGGTAACGTAGAGGACCCACTGGGCAACCTTTCTGTTTTCCATTACCCGTCAAAAGGTGCTTTGATTCGCCCGCCTTACACCTCTTACGCTCACTACCTACATGTATTGGATATGTGCTGCCCAGAGAAACGGGTTTCTATTTACATGCCTCAAGATCCCCTGCTCCGCTCTGCCGCGTTGAGCGTTTGTTTATCTCGTATTCAAGAGAAAAACGTTGACTTGATGTACGTTGAAGAAGATGCAAACTGGGATATGACTGCGCCATTTGGCAAAGTAGACATTGCTTACATGAGTTGGTGGCGAGATCGTTGGGCGATTTCACGTCAATACGAAGCAAACAAAGGCATTTGTTACTTAGCTGGCGACAATAACGAACCTGAGTCATGGTTCAATGTTGCGACAACACGCCACATTCAATTCTATCAAAATCGTTTTCAGCTTCTGTTTGAGAGCTTCATCAACGAGCCACGTCGCAAATTACGACCTGCTGGCATATTACCTCTTTTAGATATATTCAGAGCTTGGCATAATTTGTGCTATCAAGATAAGCAAGGGCTTACCGCCGCTCAGAGGCTGAAAGTAACGGACGCACCTCTGACGATCAAACAACTGCTGTCGTGACTATTTAACACTTTACTCATTTAAATGTGGTAAATAGATGCTGACCACGGTATATATTACGGTACCCAATACCTTATTGGTGTAGCATTCTTCCTACACCTGAAATGATAGTCGCATCTAACCACATAATATTTAGGTGTAAATTCCAGTTCGATAGTCATGGATGTGAACGTTGGATAAAAGCCAAATTCAGCTAGAAGCAGAGCTAAACGCCCTCGATGGCCAGATAAAATCTGATCCGGAACGCGCATTTCGAATCGCCGAACAATGCAGAATTCGTGCGGAGCAAATCCTATTTGTTGATGGCGAAATTCGAGCATTGATCATCATGGCGCATGCCTGTTGGTGTAGCATGGACTACCGACACGGGCTCAAACTCGTCAAAGACGCCTACAGCCTTCAAATTCAACTCGACACCCACGATCATTTACCTGAAATCCTTCACCTCTTCGCCTTGCAATACTGGGGACAAGCTAAATACTACTCCGCCCAACAGTACTGGATAAATGCGTTAGAACAATCCGCATTGGTTGATGACATTGAAATCCAAATCGAGGCCCTTATCGGACTTGGTAACGTTTGGCGCATCACCAACGAACACAAACTAGCCGCATCCACACACGAATTAGCCGTCAAAGTGGCAAACAACGTCCGTATTGCATGGTTAGAAGGCAAAGCTCGAATCCTACTCGCATGGGATTATTATCTGCTGAATAACTTCGTTGAAATGCTGACGGTGCTAGATGGCGCTACCGAGGTACTTCGTGATCATGACGACAACACATGGCAAGCTGAAATTTGGGATTTTAAGGGATTGGCATTACTGGGATTAGAACGTCTCGATGCAGCAGAAGAGGCGACTCAGAAAGCACATCAACTCGCGATTGAACAAGACCTAACTTGGATGAAAGCGCACTCCTTCATCAGCCGAGCCCGACTCGAATTGCTGCGCAAGAATACCGAAAACGCCGCCTCCTTACTGCAATCTGCAGAGCAGTCCGCCCTGAGCTTTGATAATGGTGAACTGCTCAGCCAAATCTGCTTTCAGCAATCGCGCGTCGCAGAAGAACAAGGCGATTATGAAGGCGCTTTCCAAGCCTTCCAAAAATATCGCAAACATGCGCTTAAAATGCTCAAGGAGCAGACGCATCGAGTAAGTATGGATAAAGCGCGAGGATCTAAACGTCAGTTAGAGCAACGCGCGAGAAAGCTCATTAACCGTATTCGTGCCCAGCATGAATACGATCCAGAAAAACAGTTCTCCAACGTTGTATCCGAAACCTATTGGTGGGAGCAACTGGTTCTATTCAAAACAGAGCTTAAGCAATCAAACCACGCGATCATTATGATCCGCCATACTGAGCCAGCTTTCCTTGATGTGTGTACTGAGCTCGTTCACTCATTAACGACATCCAGTGACTTGATCTCTCGTTTGAGCAGCGATCGCTTAGCTATGTTGATCGCAGAGAAAGATCAAGCGGCAGAAGACTTGTACCGCACGGTTTGTGCCATGTTAGACATCTACCCTTGGAAACGACGTGGCTTAGCCGGAGCTAAACCGACCCTCTATCTGCAAGATATCCTGACCTTCCCGTTCACATTGGAGCAATTGGAAGAAAGCCACATTGAGGTAATGAAGAATGGAACAACTGCTTAGTAAAGTGACCGATGCAGGCATGGACCCTTCTTCTGTTACTGGCGAAGAAGCGCTGATCCTTTGGGAACATATCCGCTTTCATATCGCGTCAACAAATCGTGAAAAAGCCCATTGCCACATCATCAGCGCAGAATATCGCAGCAAAATCAAACAGCTGAGTACCAGCATTGAAGAGCTTAGACAAGCTTTAGACTTACTCAAATTGCCTGAGGATGTCGAAGACATTCTATCCGTCAAAGCGAGCCTGAGCGATCGTCTGGTTGAAAAGGGCGATTACAACGCAGCGTTAACGGAATACATAGCTTCCACCAACATTGCGGTGGAATACGGTTATATCGACGAATACGTACTTGCCATTATTGGCATGGGCAACTTGTGTGACGCTTATGGTGACCATAACAAGGCGCTACGCTACTACCAAAAGATTGATGCTATAGACCATGCTATTGGCAGTCGTTCGCTTAGGTTGCGTTACAAGCTTTACATGTTAGCTTGCTATATCAGTATACAGCGCATTGGTTCAGCAACTGACTTACTTAGCGAATGTGAAGAGTTGAGTATTTTGGTGAGTGACAAAAACCTCACCAGCCAAATTCATTTATACCGTGCTAAGTTATTGCGTCTACAAAACGAGTGCAACCAAGCCCTGATTGCGATTTCACATATTCAATACTCGACAGGTAAGCAGCACACTCAATGGCTGTCGACCATGGTGAAAATCGAAACGGCTTACTGCTTAAACGAAATCGGACACCAATCTCTGGCAAACCTGCTTTTATCCTCGACAGGCAAGCGCATTAATGAGTATTCCTCTCCACTGATCGCCAATCGCTTTTACAATGCAATGAGTCAAGTGTGCTCTTCTCAAGGCCAATTTAAAGAAGCACTCAACTACGAGAAAAAAGCATTCCGTGTTGAATCCGACCTCATCAAACATATCCCAATCGGTGAGCTAGGTGCAGCCCAATTACGTCGCCTCACTCGCTTTGAGTTGCAGCTTAAATTGATTCTTTCTGAGATTGAAAACAAAGAGCTGAAAGAAACCACTAAACAGCACAAAAATACCGTAGCGCAACTACAGCAGGATGTATTTACCGACCCACTCACTTCGCTGCACAACCGCCGTTGGTTAGAAGTGAAGCTGAAAGACTTGTTGTTGCATGACACGTCATTTGCATTGATGGTGATTGATATTGACCATTTCAAATCAATTAACGATGAACTGAGTCATTTAGTCGGTGATAAAGCAATTCAGAACGTTTCAAAAGAGCTGTCTAGCTATTTTAAATTCCGAGGGTCATCTTGCGTTCGCTTTGGCGGTGAAGAATTTTTGGTGATTCTGGAAAATACAGAACTTGCCCGTGCAGAGATGCACGCCGAAAACTATCGCGAACGTATCTATCAGTTTGGTTGGCATGAAATATTAGGTGAGCGTGGCTTGACCGTTTCCATCGGTATCACACTTCATCGTGAAGGCGAGAACACACAACGTACCTTCTATCGCGCTGATAAAGCCCTCTACCGAGCCAAGGCCAACGGCCGGAACCAAGTGTGTACGGAGCTTTAAAGCAATCAATAAAAAACGCCCCAGCATCAACTGGGGCGTTTTCTTTGGATTCAATCAACAATATTACAGGAAGAAAAGCGAAATACCGCCCAACGCCATCAAGGTTCCCATGACACTTTTCACACCCACCTTTTCCCCGCGCACAGCATAGATCACCAAGATAAACAACGGACTGGTTGCAATGAGAGTTTGTGCAATCGCTGGATTGGCGTATTTCAATGCAACTTGCTGTAACCATAACGCTAGGAAAGTCCCAACGAAAATCGCCAGCAATAGCCAACCCATGGCTTTATTCCCCATTGTTGTGATGTGCCGTTTAATCCCTTTAAATGGTGCAGGTTCGACAACCTTAATCACAAGACACACGGCAAGCACACCAATGCTCAATCGAATCAATGCGCCTAAGAGCGGCGGCAAATCACCCGCGACGAGGGCATAGTGAGAAATCACCACACCTGAAGCTTGGCAGACACTGGCCAATAAACCAAAACCAATGCCACTCCAATTTGTCGCCTCACCGGAAGAAGAAGGCTGGAACACAACAAAAGTCACCGCTGCGGTGGTAACCACCACACCAAGCCAACTCTGCAAGGTTAACTCCGAACCTAAAAAAACCAACGCAAGCACACCAGACAACGGCGGAGCTAGAGATTCCAACAGTAAGGTTTTGTTTGGCCCAATGCGCTTGAGCGCGGCGAAATAGGCAGAATCACCAATCGCAATACCAATCACCCCAGACACCGCCAACACCGCCAGATGCAGTGGCTCGATCTGGGTAGGTAAACCTTGCGGCAGTAATGGCATCACCACCAGCATCATCATTGATGCAATAATGCCTTTCACAATGTTCAGCTGCATCGCCGAAAAGCGGTGGCTAAATTGGCTATATATCCAAGTGGCCAAAGCCCATACTATCGCAGCGCCAATGGCCGCGATCTCACCAGAATATTGCACTGCTTACTCCTTCGTATTGCATGCCGTATCTCTCAATAACAGTGAATCAAATTATAAATAACTTGATTCACTTATTGTTCTATCAAATACTTAAACAGTTAATTTACGTAAGTTTTTCTATTTGGCAACAAGCACAGGGAAGTAAGATGTTTCTAGACTATTTTGCACTTGGGTTACTCATTTTCGTTGCTTTGGTTATCTTCTACGGAATCATTGTGATTCACGATATTCCTTATGAAATAGCGAAAGAGCGCGAGCATCCTCACCAAGATGCGATTCATTATGCAGGCTGGGTTAGCCTTTTCACATTACATGCACTTTGGCCGTTTCTGTGGATTTGGGCAACCTTGTGGCGTAAAGAACGTGGCTGGGGCTTTAAGCAGCTCGAACAAGAAACACATGATATACATCATCGACTTGAAGAGCTAATTGATGAAGTCAACGAATTGAAAAAAGAAGTCTCAACGCTGAAAGGTAAACAACCTGTATCAAGCGTTTCAGTTCAAAAAGAACAAGGTAAGGAGGAACAATAATGGATTTACTACTGGTTCTGACTTACGCAGCGCTATGTATCGCGATTTTTAAAATCTTCAATATCCCATTGAATAAGTGGACAGTACCAACGGCTGTACTCGGTGGCGTAGTGTTGGTCGGTACACTTATCTTACTGATGAACTACAACCACCCATTCACACAGATTGGTAACCAAGTATTCTCAACCACACCGGTGGTATCAGGTGTCCGTGGTCGAGTGATTGAAGTACCTGTTCAAGCAAACCAACCGTTGCAAAAAGGCGATGTTCTTTTCCGTATCGACCCGATTCCGTTCCAAGCAGAGGTCGATAAGCTACGCGCGAAAGTGAAAGAAGCAAGCCAAGGTGCATTGGGGTTAGAGTCGGGCGTTCAAGAAGCAGAAGCTGCGGTCATCAAAGCCCTTGCAGAGCGTGATAAAGCGCAACGCGAATTCAACCGTTATCAACGTGGTTTTGATCGTGGCGCGTTCACTGAGCAGCAACTGGATACTCGTCGACAAGCGTTTAAAGCCGCCCAAGCAGCACTAGAGGTGTCGCAATCTAAACGAGAACAGGCACAAATCGCACTTGACTCGGAAGTTGGTGGAGAAAATACGCAAGTTGCCTCATTGCTAGCAGAACTTCGCCAGGCTGAGTTCAATCTTGATCAGACCGTTGTTAGAGCCCCAACCGAAGGCTATGTAACGCAGCTTGCTTTGCGCCCGGGAGTGATGGCGGTGCCTTTACCGCTAGCACCAGTGATGACTTTTGTGCATACCGAGCAAAAACTGTACACAGCCGCTTTCCGCCAAAACTCTTTGCAACGTTTAGAACCCGGATTTGAAGCGGAATTCATGTTCCGTGCACTACCTGGTAGTGTGTTCAAAGGCAAAGTGATTGAAGTACTGCCGGCAATCGGTGAAAGCCAATTCCAAGCTCGTGGTGCGCTACTTGGTACAGAGGCCCTCCGTACAAGCGGACGTGTATTTGTAACGCTTCAAATCACTGACGATCTAACTGAATATCATCTACCACTAGGTACAGCCGTAGAAGTCGCGGTTTACTCGGACAGTTTCACCCACGTTTCTATCATGCGTAAAGTACTTATCCGAATGAAGAGCTGGCAAAACTACCTATACCTAGATCATTAATTTAACGAACAAAAATCGTACTAAAAAGTGTAATCAGGGGCTGACAGTTAGCCCCTGGTTGCATTCTAGCCATCCAGACAGATAGCATTCCCACTTTTATCAATATTCTGTATAATGCGCGCCTTATTTTTGATGCTTGCTGTAAAACTAAGCCAGTCAAAAGGATGCGTGAATCCAATCACACATTTCTTGAAGAAAGATAGAGCAAACAATAAGCAGCTTGGTTGTTTCCAAACTTTGTTACACAATCAGCGCTATAAAAACAAAGCAAGTGAACGTTCTTTAAAATCGACAATTGAACTGAGGTTATCTATGAATCTTTCTGCTAAAACCGTAGTGGTTATTGCAATCGGTGCTGCGCTATACGGCATCGGCGGTTTGCCAATGTTTGGCATTCCTGTGTTTGCAAACACGACGCTGAAACCAGCAATGGCGGTATTGGCATTGTTCTCAGTGTTATTCGGCCCTCTTGTAGGCTTCTTGGTTGGCTTCATTGGCCACTGGGTTACTGACCTATTTGCAGGCTGGGGCGTATGGCTAACTTGGGTACTTGGTTCAGGTATTGTCGGTTTGATCATCGGTCTTTTCCCTTCTCTAACACGTAATCGCTTAGAGACAGGTGACTTCAATATGAAAGATTTCGCGTTGTTCGTGGTGCTTGCTCTATTGGGCAACGTATTTGGTTACGGCTGCTCAGCCTTCCTAGACACCATCTTGTATGCAGAACCGTTCACTAAGGTATTTACACAGCTGTCGATCATCGCACTGGGTAACACCATTCTTATTGCTATTGTTGGCTTCTTCATTCTTAAGTCTGTCGCAAAACGTAACAAGCAAAGCCGCAACTTAACAGAGGCTTAATGTCGAATGACAATCGAATTTTCTAACTTCTCTTTTAGATATGAGTCGCTGGACAAACCGACGCTAAAAAATATCAATCTAAGGATAGAGAAAGGAGAGAAAATCGTCATTATCGGTCCAAGTGGTAGTGGTAAATCTACCCTTGGCCAATGTCTTAACGGACTGATCTCACATGCGATTAAAGGGGAAACCAGTGGCCAGCTGACCATCAATGGTCAAGACACTGCCCCTTTTGACATGCACCAATTCACCGAACAAGTTGGTACCGTACTGCAAGATACGGACAGCCAATTTGTTGGTTTGAGCATTGGTGAAGACATCGCATTCGCGTTGGAAAACCAATTGATGTCTAACATCGACATGTACCCATTGGTCAAAGCAACGGCCAAAATGGTCGATTTGGAACAGATGTTAGATCGCTCTCCTCACGATTTATCAGGCGGTCAGAAACAACGCGTTTCTTTAGCTGGTATTTTAGTCGACGACGTCGACATCTTGTTGTTTGACGAACCACTTGCTGCCCTTGATCCAAAGACGGGCAAAAAAACCATCGAGATTATCGATGACCTGCACCGTGAAACGGGTAAAACCATCATCATTATCGAGCACCGTCTTGAGGATGTACTGCATCGCTCTGTTGACCGCATTATTCTGATGGAAAGTGGTGAAATCATCGCAGATACCACACCAGATGAGATCTTAGCGTCCCCGCTTCTTGAAGAATACGGTATCCGTGAGCCTCTTTATCTTTCTGCTTTGAAAGAAGCAGGCTGCGCGATTGAAGGCGATGCAAAGCCATCGAGCTTAAGCACATTGCCATTGGCGCAATACCAATCCACCGTCAGCGCATGGTTTGAAGCCTCACAAGTAGCAGAGGTTGCAACCCCAACCGATACGCTTCTAGAAGTTCGTGATCTTACTTACTCATACGATGGCGAAAAGAACGCGCTTGAAGGGGTCAGTTTTGATGTCAAACGCGGTGAGTTTTTATCGGTATTGGGTAAAAACGGCTCTGGGAAATCCACCATCACTAAGCTTGTGATGGGCGTGATTGAACCAGATAACGGCTCAATGATCTTGAATGGTCAGGACCTCAATGAACTAAGCATTTTTGAGCGCAGTCAAAAGGTTGGCGTGGTAATGCAAAACCCAAATCATATGATTTCGCATCACATGATTTTCGACGAAGTGGCTTTTGGCCTGCGTAACCGTGGCGTTGAAGAGAAACAAGTCAAAGCGAAGGTATTGGAAGTCCTTGGCCTGTGTGGTTTGAGCAAGTACCGCCATTGGCCAATTGAGGCATTAAGCTACGGTCAGAAGAAGCGTGTGACGATTGCATCGATTCTTGCCCTAGAGCCTGAGCTTTTGATTCTGGACGAGCCTACTGCTGGACAAGATTACCGTAACTACACATCAATGCTGAGCTTTATCGAGAAGCTTAATCGTGAACTTGGCATTACGGTGATGATCATCTCGCACGACATGCACTTGGTCTTGGAATACACCACTCGTTCCATCGTGATTGCTGATAGCAAGTTGATTGCCGACGCACCAATGATCGAAGTGTTTAGTTCCCCAGCACTGTTAGATCAAGCGAACCTAACTACAACCAGTTTGTATGAACTGGCTACTGAGTTAGGCATTGAGAACACGAACGACTTTATGCAGCACTTTATTGACGTTGAAAAAGCGCGTCGAGAACGTGAAAACAACGCCGATATCCAAGCTTCAAAAGCTCAAGATTCACAAAATAATGATGCTAAAAACATTGAGAAAGTAGTGGCATGAAAGACAACAAGATGAAGTTTGGTATCAACTACATCGATACCCAATCGCCACTGCACAAACTCAATGGCATCACCAAGTTTTTGATGTTCATTGCATGGGTAACGGTGGTACTTACAACCTTTGATTTGCGCATCATTACTCTACTGATCGTTGTAGGTCTTGGTTTGCTAAAAATGACCAAGGTACCTTTCCATGTGTACAAGCCTTTACTGATCGGTACAGGCAGTGTTTTGTTGATTAATGCGCTGTTTATGTTTGCATTAGCGCCGCAACAAGGCAGTGAATACATGGGCTCAACAACAGTATTGTTGTCGTTACCGGGTAATTACTCACTCACCCAAGAGACCTTGTTCTATCTGGTCACGGTGACACTGAAGTACTTCAGTATGTTCCCAATTGCCTTGGTGTTTGTATTTACCACGCATCCTACTGAGTTTGCAGCAAGTTTGAACCGCATGGGTGTGCCTTACAAAATCGCTTATGCCGTCAGTTTGACCTTGCGTTACTTGCCAGAAGTGAAGAAAGACTTCGTGAACATCATGCACGCTCAACAAGCTCGTGGTGTTGAACTGAGTAAGAAAGCGCCGTTGTTTACCCGTATGAAGAACGTTTCTAAGATCTTAGGTCCGCTGATTTTCTCTAGCCTAGATCGCGCTGACCAAATCTCTAACGCGATGACATTGCGTGGTTTTGGTCGTCATTCTTCTCGTACTTGGTACAGCCTAAAGCCGCTGACCAAAGCCGATATGGTGTGTATGGCAGGCATCGTCGTGATTGTCACCGCTGCGATTAGCAAACGCGTTATAGACACTCAACTGTTTTGGTATCCGTTCTAAACGAACCAGTCTCACGTTGAAAACCGAATACAAAAATGGGATGCCTCTGCATCCCATTTTTATAACCCAATTTCTCGGTAAGTTATTGAGTAGTAAGTACTAACTTAGTTCCATCTCAACACACGAGTTTCGTTACCCTCTTCCGGCTTAGCTGGGATATTCAAGGACAGTAACAAGCTCACTGCGGCCATAGCTGCACCAATGTAAAACACGCTTGAAGGCGAAACCAACCAAATCACACCAAAGGTTACCGGAATCACGACCGCTGCAATGTGGTTGATGGTAAACGCTACACCAGCGGTTGATGCCATGTCCGCCGGATCGGCTATCTTCTGGAAGTAAGTTTTGATTGCAAGTGCCAGTGCAAAGAACAAATGGTCAATCACGTACAATGCTGCCGCCCACTCCGCAGTTTGCACTAAACCGTAACCGACGAAGACAAAAATCAGTCCCACATATTCAAACATCAATGCTTTGCGCTCGCCAACAGCTCCGATAAAGCGACCAATACGTTTAGCAAACAGGAAGTTGAACAAGTAGTTGATTAAGAAAAGCAGTGTGATGTCCGCAGCCGAATAGCCAAACCTCTCCACCATCAAGAAACCAGCGAAGACCGTGAAGATTTGACGGCGAGCACCACTCATAAAGGTCAATGCATAATAAAGCCAGTAACGCTTACGCAACACCAACTTTTTGTTTTGTGGAACTTCCGTTTTGAATTCAGGGAACGCAAACGCCATCACCAGAATCAATACAAAACCGATACCGCCCGCCAGCAAGTAAACCGTTTTGAATTCTAATTTGAGCTGCTCAAGCAGAATCCAAATCGCACCATAAGTAATCAAAGACGCTAGTGCACCAACCGATATAAATTTGCCTAACATTTCTGGTGCTTCTTCTTTGGTTAGCCATTGCAAAGAAAGGGATTGCTTTAACGTTTCAAAGTAATGAAAACCAGTCGACATCAACAAGGTTGTAAAAAGAAGTCCAAACAAAGATGGGAAGTAACCTGTGATTGCCGTGCCCAGTGTCAGCATGGCGAGCGAGACCAACATAAAACGTTGCTCGCGGATAAACAGCAAAACAAAGACAACAGTGAAAGCAAGAAAACCGGGAATCTCACGCACACTTTGCAGTAAGCCGATATCTGCGCCATCAAAGTTGGCTTTTTCGATAACGAAGTTGTTCAGTAGCGCCATCCAAGTGGAGAAGGCAATAGGAACAATAATGGAAATCAGCAGAAGAAAGTTCTGTGGCGTTCTCCAGCTTTTATGTGGCGTATTCATGATGAGTCCTTAGAATATGAAGCCGCCATCATACCGCTAAATGTAACAAAATCGCAATATCCTTATAAATTGTTCACTTACCAACTTTCATAACATTATCCTAAACTTAGCGACAAGTCCCATTAAAAACACTCACGACCAAGATTGCAATCTTGCTATTTTTAAACATTTTTTTACATCCTCTTCCTTTGAAACAAACCCGTTTTCGTCGGCAACAATTGAAGCTTATGCTTGGAGATAAAAGGTTGTGAGCTTCTTGTTGAACGCGTGCAGAGTTATACTATTGCCATTCGTCTTTCTTTTCGGCATCAGCCAACACTTTTTGTCTCGATATTATGAAAAAACAAGTCCTGTTTCTTTGCACTGGTAATTCCGCACGATCTCAACTTGCTGAAGCGATATTTAACCATATGGCGGGTACGCTCTTTCATGCTGATAGTGCAGGCGTTCACCCTAGAGAAGTAGACCCAAGGGTGTTTGAAGTATTAGATGCACATTCAATCTCTGGCGAGTCACTGCATTCGAAGGATTATGCCGACGTTGCGAACAAGTCTTATGACTTTGTGGTTACATTGTGTGATAACGCCAAAGATGAATGCGTGATCTTCGAACAAAACATCGACCAATTACATTGGAACCTAGTCGATCCAAAACCACTCGAAGGCACAGAACCGTTCCAAAATACGGCCAAAGAATTGATCGAGCGCATCAGTCTATTTCTACTAGTAAACAGTGAAGAAAACCGAACACAAGTGGACCCAAGTAGTTTTTTTAAACTGATGAGCGATCCGTTGCGGCTCAAAATATTGATGCTGCTAGAAGATGAACAAGACTTAACCGTCACCGATCTCAAAAACGCTTTGAACGAAAGCCAGCCAAAAGTCTCTCGTCACTTAGCATTGCTACGAGACACGACATTCTTAAAAGATACACGCCATGGCTTATGGATCCATTATCGTCTTTCCCCTTTGCTTCCTATGTGGATTAAGCATCTACTCCAAATAGTGCGTGTCGGTAATCCAGGCATCATTAATATTGAAAAAAACCGCTTGAAAGCCGCACAACAAAGTGAGCAATAACCTTTTTCACTAAGCTTAAGACATACTGATGCCTCGATGAAAAACCGCTGCATAAATGATTTGGAGCGGAATCACTTTGTCAGCGACAAGTCAGTATCAAAACTTGGCGTTAACCCCCCACAAGTAAGAGACTGATAATATTGGAAAAAATCACCTTCAATTCGTCATATTGGGTACAACCCAATATCATAAACACCCCATGAACAAGTGAAATGCCTTCGTGGTGAGCATCGTTAAAATTCCCTTTATTCAAGATGCCTTTTGCAACCGTAACCAACACGATATTGTTGAACTCGATTTGCTACTTATTGTCCCGACTCCAGCTAGTAGCAGTTTGTGACTCCACATAAGCCTTCCCCACCCACTCCTAGGGTGGGCTTAATTATATGGTCCGCCCCACTCTCAAGCCCTTAAGCTTAGAGTAGGCTCTCAGAATGAGGTGAATCATATGTCTTCTATTCATATTTTAGGTATCGACCTAGGCAAGCACTGTTTCCACGCTATCGCTCATAACCGTTCAGGTGCGGAAGTATTACGTCGTAAGTTTAATCGAAACCAACTCCAACATTTCCTTTGTAAAATCGAACCAACAACCATTGCTTTCGAAGCTTGTGGCGGTGCTCATTGGCTCGCTCGTAAGTGTGGTGAATACGGCCATCAAGTTCGACTCATTCCTCCCCA
>NZ_JAPHPY010000056.1:0-34465 GCF_026241575.1 Vibrio sp. Sgm 5 | reverse complement strand
GAGCCGCCCTCACCACCACCATTACACGCAGTAAGAAGTGTTGCGAGGGAGACGCTTGTTAGTACAGATAGAGATGAATTCCTTTTCAACAGATACATGTTGAACAGTTTCATTGATGTCACTCGGTTGTTGAAGATTCAACTATTTTGGCTGCTACGCTTCAAAGTAACCACTAAATGACAGTGATTAGTTATTAACGATTAAGACTATGATATTAAAATGATTAATTTGAGAGTCAGTTGTTTTTAATTGATGAAATCCAGAGCTCAAGGCTGGTTAGAAGCTTTTGACACTTTCTATTGCCTTAAGTAGTTGGCAAAAATCGAAGCAATCTTGAATGCTGTTAATTTCATAGTTTAGAGAGTGGGCATCTAAATGAACGGTTGCGACCAGCCGCGTTCTTTCGGGGGTCAGTTGAATGATGATTCGGTTGTTGACCAACCCTTGGTGATGTTGAGAGTATCCAATCTCCTTTGAGAATTCAGCTATCGTCGTACGCCACAATGTAATGTGAAATAGTGTTCGGGTCATGGTGTAATGATTAATACTGATTGTTCGAGCGGCTATCATCCACACGAGCGGAATCAGTTACCAATAAATGGTTGTGAATAATGCCATTAATCGCGGATTGAAGAAGCATGGCTGTTAACCATTTTCACTTATGCAACCACAATCTAAAACCCATTCTCCCATAGATTTTCGTTATTAATTTTATACGATACTATCCCATTGATTCCAAACAACTACTTCATTATAAAAACTTCTAAAATGGCCATTTAACCCTTATTAATCTCGATTCGCGACCATTCATTTAACACAAACACTGACCTTCACCATACTTGCCGGCCCAAACGAACGACTTAAGGTGTAGGTATGCAAAACGTCAAATTCAATCATGTGTATGCAATGGCATTGAACCATGCACATTCATTTACAGCACTTGAGTTGCTGCAAGAAATGGCTGAGCACTCTCCGGAAACCTATACACACACGCTCAATGTATGCTTAATCGCTTATGATTTTGGTGAATTTCTGAGTTTTACAGATGCGCAGTTAGAGCTGATTTTTGATGCTGCTCTAGTACATGACTTAGGCAAGCTAAAAACACCAACGACGATCCTCCATAAACATGGCAAGCTTGAACCAATTGAACGTCAAGTGATGAGCGAGCATGTAAAGTACACCTACCAGATTGCAAGAGGTATTAAAGCTCTAGAAACAGCGACAATGGTTGGTGGTCTTCATCATGAACGTTGGGATGGAAATGGTTATCCATTTCGTCTTAAGGGCGACGAGATTCCATTTATCGCGCAAGTGCTCGCGATTGTCGACACATGGGACGCAATGGTTTCAGACAGAGCTTATCGAAAAGGTATGCCTCAATCGAAAGCAGTCAACACCCTTTTAGCCGAAAAAGATAAAGGCCAGTTTAATCCGAATCTAGTCGAGCGGTTTGTTACTTACATTCATTCTCACGGTAAAAGCAACCTGTCGTGAAGAGCATCAATAATATCTTCTTTTCCAATGTCTTTTTTGAGTTACTGCCCATATCCAACGTTCATAAACGGAAACGCCCAAAGTTATTAGCTTTGGGCGTTTCTTCTAACAAAACCTGGTTGAGGCGGATGTACGACATACCGAGCGTTACAACGTCATGTGTAAAATTGGAAATGGTTTACCCATATCATCGAGTGGTGAGCGAGATTCGATTTTGAAGCCCATACGTTGGTAAAAACCGACAGCTTGTGGGTTTTGCTCATTCACATCCACTTTTACTGCGCCGAGATATTTGATCGCGTGTTGCAGCAACATCTTACCTATGCCCTTTCCTCTTGCTTGATTTAGAAGAAACAGCGTCTCGATTTTTTCATCATGAACACCAACAAAACCTTGTATTGCACCTGTCGTGTCTTTCATACACTTTAAGGTGACTGCAGGAAATGCTTGCTCAATAATGATGGGTTTTAAAAACTCAATATCTTCTTCTGTGATGAAGTCATGCGTCGCTCGGACTGAGTTTTCCCAAACTACTAGCAGCTCTGCATAGTGTTCAGGAAGCACATTTTCTACCGTCATAGGTGTTCTCTCTTTGAGTGGACTGAAGTTCAATGTGCAGCCGCGAATCGGCATTTTAACAAGATCACTGTATTCTGCCTACGCTAGACGATTAAGAATAACGTCCTCAAAAGATCTTTGCCGCCACTCGATTAAATAATTGTTGGCAATCTTGTCCAAGAAGACGGGTAAATAACCCAGCTTTAACCAAACTATGCAGAGCTGGATAACGTTGTTTCGGTATAAAGCCATCTTCAAAATATCGCTCATCGCCGAACCCTAAGATTCGTTCATGTTCTTTGGTCAAACCTTTCAAAAAAGCAGCGTTGAGCAAAAGCGGCGCGTACCGATCATACTCCTTATCCAAACTCTGAATAGGGAAAGCAGGATCGTGAAAATTGTAAAACACCACATTACGAGATGTCAGCACCGGATAGTTTTGTCGATGAACCCCACTCGTATCAAATAAAAAGGCGGTGCCTGCTTTGCCGGTCACGTGTCTTATTGGCAAGTTCATTTCATCGACTTGCGCTTTGTTCCAATGACCCGGAGCCAGTTTTTGTCGATGGCTTTGCTCTACGTAAGCAAACTCACCACTGTCTACATCGGTAAGATACACACCCAACTTTATCTGGGGTGGCGGCTCTTGGCATCGGTCAACGTCATACCAAGCGTCGTTATGCCATCCATGAAAATTACGAGTGGTACGAATGGTTTTCCACCCCCTAACCTCAGTCACTTGAAATCGGTCGCCAATGTAGTCACGGCATATATGCATCAAATCATCATGTTGGATTGGGTACAAAAAAGCAGGCGACAGTGTAAGTAAGTTTTCAATGAGTAATCGCCATCGTTCATTTTGTTGGTATCCCGTCCAAGTATTAAACTGTGGATGGGTAAGGTGTTGATCAAAGCATCGCTGCATTTGCTCGAGCTTAGGTAGCGGAACATAACCATCAAGCACAACAATACCGTTTTCACGTAATTGTTTGAGAATATCTTCTACGTTTAGCATTAGAGCTCCCTCTCTCCTAACCTCTCAATTCGAGCATTTTCTTCATGCTCTCCCACAAACTTTCATTCGAATTAAGCAAACGTTGATAATGCGAAAAAGTCTTAGACACCATATTGTCCAAGCCAAAGTTCTGTTCTGCATGACGTCGGCCCTTTTGGCCAAACTCTACTCTAGCGTCCGTATCTTCGATTAATCGCCAGATAGCGTCATATAAACCAGTCTCATCCCCAGCTTCAATTAAGATCCCACTGTGATGATGCAGTATGACCTCTGGCAGACCACCTATATTAGAAGCAACAACAGGAACACCGCATGCGGACGCTTCAATCGCAGTAAGACCAAACGCCTCTCCCCAAAGAGATGGCATAACAAACACATCCGTGACACTCAAGATATCCGGAACATCAGAGCGTAAACCTAAATATTGAATGTCTCTCTGGTAATCCTGATGAGCACAAAGGGTTTCCACTTCTTTACGGTATGCGCCATCGCCAATGATCAAGAACTGGCATTCGATACCACCATCAACACAACGTTTGGCAACATTGAGAAAATGGTCGATGCCCTTCTCTTGTGTCAACTGACCAATGAAGGCCACTATCATGATGTCGTCGAATACGCCAAGTTGCGCGGACTTAATCTGCCTTGCTTTCTCTTTAGATATCGCCGATTGAAACCGCGCGAGGTCAATACCGTTATAGAGGCGATGTATTTTGTGGTGAGCATTTGGCAAGTTTCGAGCAATGCGTGATGCAACAAAATCAGAGACAGGCAGATATGCGTCAATCGCGAGACTCAGAATACTTTGCCGCATAGAACGGAGTTGGTTTAAGACCAAATAATCTTTACTGGGCATACCAAGAGGATTGGAGCTGTGATCCGTAAAAACAATTTTTCCGCCCCACCTCAATTTACACAACAACAAGCTCGGATCTGTTGGACCAATAAAGTGGGTGTGAAGAATATCGACTTTACGCTCTTTCAATAAACGTACAATGAAGCCTGAATTAGTGATTTTGTCATAATCTAAGCAAATAAGCTCACAGCCTGACTCAAGCAGCCATGTCTTCAGAGTCGGTGATATGGGTTCAATAACGCAGACAATGTAAGTCCATCCACGCTTTTGGGCTTCTTTTCCCATTGACCATAGGTAGTCTTCAAAAGAACCTTGTTTTTGGGGTGAGATTAACGCCCAACAAAACACTGTTGGTTTGAATACTAAATCATTGGAATCTTTCACTGCTTTCTCCTTCACTATCTCCGTGAGCAAAGAGGTCGCCCCATAATGCTCATTGGTCGTAAGTTAGAAAGCCAACCGAGTACCTATTTTCAATTTGATAACGAGAGATGCGCTGCCCCCCGGTTATTGTTCACTATGCAATAACAAAGCCAAGGGGAGATGCAAAGGCGACAAACGAAAAAAGAGCCCTCACATCCATGGGGCTCAAGTAAAATTTCGTATTATTGTCATTTTAAGATGAGGTCAAGACTATAGGAGGTGTTAACGCTCAGACGCATATTAACCCACCAGAATGATTAGGAATAAGCATCTGAACTCTCGAGCTTTTTAGAATTGCTTATTGCATTCGACGTCGAGTTTCAATTACTCATCGTCAAAAAAGCCACCATACATCAACCATGGTGGCTTTCTTATTTATCAATTTAATAAACGCGTAAACTGATATCTCTCATTATGAGAATCGAGATTAGTTAGTTGGACGCCAAACACCCCATTGGTCTTTCTGGTAAGTCGCTTCAGGGTTGTCACCACCTTGAATCCACCATTGTGCTTTCCAGTTTTGGTCAGCGTAAGAAACCACTTCACCACCTAAGTATGTTTTAGCCGCATCCCAAGTGCCATTCTCATCTGGATCTGGTTTAGGATCTGGGTCTGGCTCAGGTTTTGGTGGCGTAATTTCGTCATCACCTGCAATAACCTCGAAAGTGAACGTCTCAGCACGTGCGCTGTTTACCGCGTTAGCAACAAATGACAGTGTTTCGTTCTGCGTGATTGCGCTAGTGTTTACCACTATAGACGAAGTACCGTTGTTCTGAATGCTCACCGATGAACCTTGAGTTTGTGTTAGGTTCGCGGCTTCACTTGTGGCAATAATTACGCTGTCACCAGCATTGACGACTTTATCGCTCTTCACAAGTTCATAAATATCGCCAGTCAGTGGCTCTACACCACCATCATCACCATCAATAACTGAAATCATGCCAGATGCGCGGCTATCTTTTGAGTTAAAGAAGTTACGTGATGGATCGTTCTGGAAGTACATGTAATGTGACATTTCTTCATGCCAATCACCGATGAAGACTGCGCCGTCTTTGAACTCTGCGTGCCAACCGTTGATTTCTGAAGCAAGTAGACGTGCCCAATCATTTACGTTCGAAGCTTCAACCTTAATATCAAAACTACGTGCCACATCGCCATTCTTGTTGATGACGTCATATTTAACTGTGTCACCGATTTCAGGATTTACAAAACCTTGAGGAATGTACAGGTCACCGCGAACAAGATCAGCTTCAGGAGGAAGAGTATCACCACCTGCAATAGTGATATCAGAACAGTTGTAGAAGCCTTCACCAGCGGCATCATCACGCTGCCAACGAACAAATAGAATCGCGTCACCAGAACGATCTGACGGAATCGTAACGTCCATGCGGTATTTGCCGCCATTTACGGGAACATTACCTACCGTCTGAATCAAGTCTAGATCGCCCCATGCCAGTGCTTTACTTAGATCCGCACCAGGTTTGGTTAGATAAAACTCCCAGAATGAAGGGTTGTGAGGAGCCGTCGCATTAAACACAAATTCAAATGTTCCTGTGTTTAGTTCAGTACGAGTCCAAGCCGTATGTGGCGCACCCATTCCCTTTTTCTGAGGGTCATTTGCATAACACAATGTGCCATCAGGAATCGCCGCTTTCACTGCTGCCATATTGTTGTAATCCGTAATGTTCTTAGCGAATTCATTACGCTGAACAAAAGGATAAGAACCAGAGATGTCTTTCGCTTGAGCACATGCTGCATTTGGTGGCGTACCAGACCAAACTCCACCTTGTTCGTAACACGTGTTTTGACGAGCACTCGGGAACTCAGACCAGCCGTGAGCATTAGCTGCTGTAGGTAGCCCGGATAGCATCGCCATACCCACCGCGATTTTAAGAATGTTATTATTTGCTTTCACTTTTTCACTCTCTACCGTTTATTGTACAAAATAGCTTCAGTGGATATTTTATAACCACTGTTACCTATTGCGTGTTTATAGTTTTAATCAGAAAACAGTGAAAAATAATATACGTAAGTTTAATCAATAAAAGCGTCATGGTTATTGATAGGAATTAACATCACAATTTTAAATAATTCAGATATATATGACAAAACCAACACAAACAAACAATTTTCTTAAAAAACATATCCATAAGTTCATTTTACATCCATAAACCAATAGAAATGTAGAGTAAATATACCAGAACAGAACACCAATCAATCAGAGCTATATATAGTTATTTCTTGTGACTTACGTTCCAATCAAATTATTTATCATTATGATTGAAAAATATAATCAAATAAGAACTAATATAAATAAACAAAATATAAAGAACCTCATATTTCATTGTTATTATATTTACTCTTGCTAATAAAACGAACATAGAAAGACAACAACACTTTGCTCTTATCTTGCAAATAATCTTTGTGTCTAGAAAAGAAAAAAGGAGCTGTCGCTCCTTTCGTTTTATCGTTGAATGTGAACATCTCTTTGAGGGAATGGAATCGTGATGTCTTCGGAATCAAAGGCATCTTTCACTCGCTCATAAAGACCAAAATACGCTGGCCAATAATTTTCAGAATCAACCCACGCCCACACTAACATTCCGACATGGCTATCGCCGTGTTGGCTCACATGTACAGTAGGCTCGGGTTCATCGATGATCAGCTCATAGTTCTCCATCACTTGCATGAGAACACGGCGGGCTTTATGGATATCGTCACCGTAGCTAATACCAAACTCAATATCGATACGACGCTTCTCTTCACAAAATAAATTCTTCACCGTTCCGTTAGACAATGATCCGTTAGGGATGATGATTTTTTGGTTGTCATAAGTTAGCAAGACAGTCACAAAGATTTGAATATCAACCACTTTGCCCATGTGCCCTTGCGCTTCAATCACATCGCCGACTTTAAATGGCTTGAAAAACAGAATCAGCACGCCACCGGCGAAATTAGACAAGCTGCCTTGCAGAGCCATACCTACAGCAAGGCCAGCTGCACCTAGCATTGCAATAAAGGACGTGGTTTCGACACCAATCATGGATGCAGCAGAAATGATCAAAAGGATTTTTAAAATGACGGAGGCAAGAGACGAGAGAAAGCCTCTCAAACCATGCTCGATTTTCATTTTTTCTAACGTGACTTCTATCGCTCGGCTGACTTTGCCTACAATCCACCAGCCAACAAACAACACTATCAAAGCTAATATGAACTTTGGCCCAAAGGTCAGCAGCATCTCCAAACATTTTTCATACAATGCTTCTAGAGAAATGTTTTCCCACATTTGTATACCTCTCTAATATTAAAAAGAGGAGTACTGTGGGTGTACGGTGCGTTGAGTTCAACTGACTCCAAGCAAGATTAAAAAAGACAATCACATTTTTTGTTCGTACTAACCGATATTTAGCGTTTGTAGGAAGGAAATATCGACTCGGTATCAAAACCCCAGATACAACAAAGCCCGCTATAATAGCGGGCTTTGCGTTTGTCCATGAAGGACTAAATTTGGTGGGTCCAACCAGATTCGAACTGGTGACCCCTACCATGTCAAGGTAGTACTCTAACCAACTGAGCTACGGACCCAAATTTAATATTCAGCATACTTTGGTTTTAGCATGACTTTAAGGAATGGTGGGTCCGACCAGATTCGAACTGGTGACCCCTACCATGTCAAGGTAGTACTCTAACCAACTGAGCTACGGACCCATTCCTTAAGAACGAAACGGATATTAGCTATATCCTATGAGGGGTGCAAGCATAAATTCACTAACTTTGATTCGTTTGGCGAAAATCTAAACTCAACACCCGCTTTTAGACGATTTTATCGACAAAGCATTGGCAGGTACGAGCTAAAAGTGTGATCTACTTAACTTTTATATTTTCGGCTAATTATCGTAGGGCACTTCGCTGAGCATCCAAATTTGCAAAACTTGCGATACGTTTGGGCAATCGCCAAACAAAATTTGGTATTTAGGCTCGAAAGGTTCACCAATAAACGTGGTACGAATCAGTTTGCCAGTTTTTAGGTCCACCTGCGTACTCACCCTTCCCTTGAAGTTTTGAAAAATCGCAAATTGTTCACTGTGGTACACCATCTGCTCTCGATAGAACAAAAAGTGGTCTTGTGGTGTTTCAGTAAGTTGGCATTCTAGTGGTTTTAAAGGCTGCTGAGCTTGCACACTCAATGCCACTAGCAATGCAGATAGGCTCCATCCAAATCGCATCGTACGTCCCTATTCTTCTTTCTTTATCAAAGTATAGGAGCTATCGGGGTAACTGCAGCGAAGCTCGGAACTTGTGACTACCAAGAAAGAAAAAAGCTTCAACCAATCCAGTTGAAGCCTTTCTCTATCTCATTATCTGGGAACGAAATGTTTATTCGTCTTCGGTATCAAACACCACGTTGTAGTTTTCTGTGTAGGTACAGTTTGGCTGGCGGCTACAGGTAAAGAAGCGTCGACCTTTAAACTCACCTTGGCTTGCTGTTCTGATGATCATCGGACTGCCACACTTTTTACAAAAGCGGACTTCTTTATCCGGTTCAATCAAATCAATGTGTGCCGCCAATAAACGACGTAAACGCCCCACTTGATAACTGTGTTTCACCGATGCGCCAATCAAAGGAAGGTTCGCCGATTTACACACGTGCATCAGCAGTTTTTGGCGCTCGACTTTGCCTTTATGCAATTGCTGACCATTATCAAGCTCAATAATTACACGAGGTTCAAGCGTTCTAGGGTCGCAGATAACGTAATCAAAGTAGCTGCGTGAAATTCGGTTACTGGCAATAAAGAACTGTTTTTTGTTCTTAACCTCTTTTGGTGCGATCAACGTTGCCATGTTTACTTTGGCAAACACCACAGCATGATCACCAACCGCTGCTCTTAACGCATTAAAAAACGCGCCTTCCTGCCCTTTTAATAAAGGACCTTTCGAACGGTATGGGAAGTCTCGCGTGTCATCGTTTTTGATCACGTACTTTTGAATGATAAAGAAGAAAACAACAAGTAGAACAACAATGATAAAGATGTTGGTCATAGATAAAGTGCGCCCAAAACAACTAGTTGCTCAAAGCCTAAATGGAAATTTTAGCCAGAGCAACAAAACCGATAAATTTTGCGGGGTGATAATAACAGCCGCAAAGCTTTTGAGCACGATTTACGTTAATCAAACAAGAACAAAAGCGGGCTCCATCAAGAGCCCGTTTGTTAATCATTAAGATGTATAGAAAGTGCTAGCTGTTTGCGTCGGGTTGGTTCTCTGGCATGGCATCAATAAACGCGGGCAGTTGATTACATGCTTCTACAACCGAGTTAATTACCGGATAAGGAGTCATATCCACTCCAAAACGTAACGCATTGTACACTTGAGGCACTAAGCAAATATCAACAACAGAGGGAGAGTCAGTCACACTGTAGATACAGTTTCCATGTTGTTGTCGATGCTGATTTAGCTTCTCTTCTAATGCCACAAAGCCTTGATTTACCCAATGATGAATCCATTCGACTTTCGTCTCTTGATCACACGACAGCTGCCCTTCTAGGTACTGCAACACGCGCAAGTTATTGAGTGGGTGGATCTCCATCGCGATATCCTGAGCCATAGCCAAAGCCTGGTAACGAAGTGGCGATGGTTCTGGAATCACTCGAACTTGTGGATACTGCTCATCAAGATACTGAATGATGGCAAGAGATTGGTTGAGTTGAATATCACCATCCACCAGCACTGGCACAAGCTCAGAGGCGTTTAACTCATGGTATTCCGCGCTATGCTGCTCGCCGCCATTACGTACCAAATGAACCGATTTGGACTCGTAACTCAAGGCTTTTAAGTTTAAACAAATGCGAACTCGATAAGCCGCAGAAGACCGCCAATAGCCATAGAGGGTGATGTTATCGCTCATACTTCCCTTGCCCCTCACTCTCAGTGTCTTAGGTATTGGCTGACTTGCTGATCAATCGCGCCAAAGATCGAGTTGCCATCTGCGTCAAACATCTCTAGCTTGATTGAGTCACCAAACGACATAAAGCTTGTCGACGGTTTACCATCACGAATGGTTTCAATCATGCGCACTTCTGCGATACATGAGTAGCCTACACCACCCTCCTCGATAGAGGTACCGTGCTCCGTGCCCTGCTTGTTCGATACTGTGCCCGAGCCAATGATTGCGCCCGCAGAAAGTGGACGTGTTTTGCTGGCATGGACAATCAAATCAGCGAAATCAAACGTCATATCTACTCCAGCATTCGGACAACCAAATGGGGCATTGTTGTATGTAGAAACCAAAGGCAAATGAACTTTGTTCTCATACCATGCTTCACCCAGCTCATCTGGCGTTACTGCAACAGGAGAAAACGCCGATGACGGTTTTGATTGGAAGAAGCCAAAACCTTTCGCCAGTTCTGCCGGAATCAAACCACGCAACGACACATCGTTAACTAGCATGATAAGACGAATTGCTTCTTGTGCTTCTGCAATGCTTGCTCCCATCGGCACGTCACCAGTGATCACGGCAACTTCACCTTCGAAGTCAATGCCCCACTCGTCGCTGGCAAATTCGATGTTGTCGCAAGGACCAATAAATGCGTCAGAGCCACCTTGATACATCAAAGGGTCGGTCCAGAAGCTTTCTGGCATTTCCGCACCACGCGCTTTACGAACTAATTCGACGTGATTGACATAAGCACTGCCATCCGCCCATTGATAGGCGCGAGGCAATGGTGATGCTAGGTAGTGGGATTCAAACGCTTCACTTCCTGAAACCGAACCATTGTTTAGCGCGTTATAAAGCTCTTCCAGTTGCGGAGCGACTTTATCCCAGTTATCCAATGCCACTTGCATGGTCGGTGCGAGATGCATCGCGTGGAAAATTTCGGTTGCCGGAACACATTGTGTCAGGTCTTTGCTCACGACCATCAACAGACCATCGCGAGTGCCATTTTTCTTGGTTGCTAATTTCATCCTTGCCCCTTACTTCTCTTGCCAGCTATAGACGTATTCTTTGTTTTCAACCTTATCGAGCTCGTCAGAAAACTCTAACGCGTGGCGCGTATCAATCATCACTGCCACTTCATCGGTGAACTTCTTCTTATACTCCTGACCCGCTTTGAACGCTTTCGGATGAGGGCCATGAGTAAAGCCTGCCGGATGGAAAGTCACCATTCCTGCTTCAATGTTGTCACGGCTAAAGAAATCCCCTGCGTGGTAGAACAAGACTTCGTCATAATCGTCATTGTTATGATAGAACGGCACCTTCAGTGCGCCAGGGTCGCTTTCGATTGGTCGAGGTACAAACGTACATACTACGAATCCAGCACCAACAAATGTAGTGTGGGCAGAAGGCGGTAAGTGATAACGATGCGACATCAAAGGTCGAATATCACGCCAGTTCACTTTCACCACTGCCAAGTCACCGTGCCAACCAATCGCATCAAGCGGGTTGAATGGGTAAGTAATCACACTGACTTTGTCATGGCGCTTCACATGAACTTGGGTTTGCTCTTCTGAGTATTGCGCACGGAATTCGTCATTAATTGACGGCGTTTGCAGAACCGCTGGGTCAAATACAGCATGATTACCCACCATGCCTTTTTCTGGCAAAGAATAAGCGGCATCGGTGTTTTCAATCATCAGAACAAACATTGGCTCACTTGGTTCTAATCGCCAACTGGTTGAGCGTGGGATCATCACGTAATCGCCTTCGCTCACTTTGAGATGACCATAGTCGCAATAAAGATCTGCCGTGCCGTGATGGATGAACAGCAACTCATCGCCATCGGCGTTACGCACCAAGAAGTCCATCTTCTCATCCATACGCCATACACGGATCTTACAGTTGGCGTTGTGTAGAAGATGCGGCACTGCCCAAGGCGAAATCTGACTCGCCGTTTCGACTAGGCTGAAATCGAACGCGCGCGGGCGTAAATCGCCTTCCCACTCAGACCAACCTGTCGGTGCGTGTTGATGATGAAAGTGTGCCGCAGGACCGAAGAATCCACTTCGACCTGCTTCACGTTCGTAAATTGCCTCTTCCGGGAAATCAGCATGTGCTTGCTTGGAGCACACTCCCTCCCGATGAGGGAATGTGATCCATTTATGCATCGCTTAGTACTCCTCGGCGGATTTGGTCTTCTTCAATCGATTCAAACAAGGCTTTGAAGTTACCTTCACCAAAGCCTTCGTTGCCTTTACGCTGGATGATTTCGAAGAACACAGGGCCAATTACGGTCTGGGTGAAGATTTGTAGCAAGATGCCGTCTTTGGTTGGCGCGCCATCAATAAGAACTTGTAGATCGCGCAGTTTGCTGACGTCTTCCCCGTGTCCTTTTACGCGCTCGTCCACTTTCTCGTAGTACGTATCTGGTGTTGGCATAAAGTCCATGCCACGATCACGCAGTGTTTGAACGGTTTGGTAGATGTCATCGGTTGTCATCGCAATATGCTGAATACCCTCACCGTTGTATTCACGGATGAACTCTTCAATCTGGGATTTGTCGTCAGAAGACTCATTGATTGGAATGCGGATCTTGCCACACGGTGCGGTCATTGCGCGGCTAACAAGCCCTGTCAGCTTACCTTCAATGTCGAAGTAGCGAATCTCACGGAAGTTACCAATGCGCTCGTAAAATCCAGACCACACGTCCATGTTGCCTTGCTTCACGTTATGAGTCAGATGGTCGATTTCGTACATGCCAACGTCTGCTTTCGCTAGACGTTCCTCTGCATCATCGTAGAAGCGGAAGTCGACATCGTAAATGCTCTGTTTGCCGTAACGATCCACGAAGTACAGAAGGCTTTCACCAATGCCGTAAATTGCGGGGATGCTTAGCTCCATCGGACCGATTTCCGTTTTGTACTCTTCACCGCCGTTATCCAGAGCCTGCTTTAGTGCGACGTTCGCGTCTTGCACACGAAAAGCCATGCCACAAACGGAAGGTCCATGAACTTTAGCGAAGCCTTCTGCCTGACTGTGCGGCTGAGCATTAACGATAAAGCTGATGTCACCTTGTCGGTACAGCCAAGCCTCTTTAGAACGGTGCTTTGCGATTTCTGCAAAACCCAACGAAACAAACAGCGCTTTCAGTTGTTCAATACCTTCGCTATCCGCCGCTGTGTATTCCACAAATTCGAATCCATCCGTGCCTAATGGGTTGTAGGTGTCCACCATGACTTTCTCCTTATGTCATTGTTGTGTTTGAACATACGTTCTTGTTCGATATTTCTAACTTGGCGCAGGAGGAGAAAAATTGGAACACATACGAGGAAATCTAGCTTCATGCACTTTTTGCAACGTAATGTAAAAAATATGTTACACAACATTATTCACCCGCAATCGTTTACGTGAAAAATAAGGAAAACACATAATATCAACGCATTAGCATATCGTTTTTAAATTTACACGCCCAATCAAGATGTAAACAGATTGTTACCGCAATGACTTTTGTGGGCAGTAACGCGCAATTCTCATTCAAACAGTGTCAATATACGGACAATTATTCTGATAATATATGGAATGAGTGCCGATAAGTGGTAGTATCATTTTTTAACCACTACACTGGCAAATAGTTATGGCACGCCGAACTCAAGAAGATACCCAGATTACCATCAACACCATCCTCGATGTCGCGACAGAGCAGTTGATCAAGCTTGGTTACGAGAAGATGTCCTACACGACGTTGAGTGAGCAATCGGGAATATCGAGGACGGGCATAAGCCATCACTTTGCAAAGAAAGCCGATATTCCTCGCGCTCTACAAGGCAGACTGCTAAAAATGTTGATGGAGAAGCTCGACCTGTCCGGTAGCGAAGAGGCATTAGTCAGTAGTTGGAAGCAACATTTCGAAGATTCTGAATTCATGGCGATCTGGCGCTTGGCATTCTTGATGACCGTTTGTGAGCACCACACTCCTTACCTCAAAGACTTTCAAAACCAGGTAGAGGCAGTGGCTTCTTACAAGTTGCACAAAGATAGCCAGCGTACGGTTGAGTGGATGATTGGATTAACCCTGCTAAGCATTCATCGATACGAATAATTCTGCATTAACTAGTAAGTTCCTTTCCCTCAACCAATTCGATACACATGCTCCATTTATTATGTATATAAAGAGCATGTGTTTTTCATATAATATTATTCAAAGTTAACTCAAACAGAATGAACTTATATTAGTTTCTTAGTTTGAGCTCAAACCAAGCTCTTTTCCAACAAATTAACCTTTCAACAAACTCATGATTAGAGGGTTTGAAATCAATTTTAATAATTCCATCTTTATGATGAATCCCATTTTTCTATGTCCATCCACTTTAAGATGCAAAATTAAGCATTCTTCCGCATCAAATACTTTACAGAAAAATTCATAAACAAGATATCCAGGTACAAAGATATATATTGAATCACAACTTCTCTTTCCTTTTAATCTTCTAAGTAGTGAATTTTTTATTAAACATAGAAAATCTTGATACGTCATTGCATGAAAAGAAAAGACAAACAAAGCATTATCGCAATCAACAATAGAATGATTGACATTTAATTCTTTAAATATACTATTGATTACTCTTTTACTTATAAACTCTGACCAATGCCCTATAATTTCATTGTTTTCATTTTTTAAAAAAATGGTCTCGCATCTTAAAGACTCCTTATCGAAAGGCAATCTTCCTATACTGTCTTTCATAAGTCCAATATTATCATAATAGGACGATATACAATTAAAATGTTCATCAATAGATTCTTCTAGCACTTCCATCATAACAGTATCTGCGTTCTTTGTATAAGAAAACTCATGCAATGGATGTGTAAAGCCTTGCTTCAATTTCATACAAGCCCTATCGATTCTTAATGGAATGTTAGGGATATTTCTTAAGTTACTAACAAAGTGTAGCAAGTCAACCTTCAATATATAAGCGATAATCATCTGCTTATATATTGAAGGTACAACTTTACCTCTAATCCAACGGCTTAACGTAATTAAATCAAGACCTTTAAATTCGTGATATCGCTCTTCTTGTAGTTTGGCTATAAGCTCCTTTCTTTCGATTTGTTCATTTTTTAGCCAGAACTCTAATTTTTGACCAAACTTATCGCACATGCTTCCCCCAATGTTGATGTTATGGCTAAAGCTTACTTAACACGCCAATTAAACTTATAATTTTTCATATAGAAGAGCTAAGCATTAGATATGTAGTTCCGTAAAATAAAACCTGATAAAACAAAATAAATTTTAGTGCAAAAAGGCTATTAATTTCTTTTTAAAAAAATTAAGTACATATCAATAGCAACAAGTTATATAGATAATTGGGAGATCAACATGCATCATACTAACGAATAAAGAAAATAATAAGGTGAATTACAATTAAATTAAAATTGAAAACAACATGGTTAACCGTGACGTGCTTGGGCCTTGCCTTTCTTTACTATGGGGAACAAAATAAAAGAAAAAGAGGCGATAGAAAAGTTACGCTTCCCAAAAGACTATAAAGAAAACAAGTTACACATGGGTTCTTGGTTCATGCCCAGTGGTGAAGCAGTTGGTTTTCATAACGTGTATATCGACAAAAATTCCTTCAAAACACTTAAAAACACAGGTGCTGTTCCTGATGGCGCAAAAATTTTAAAAGAACTGGTTGGTAATTCAGAAGGAGATTATACCACAGGTAAAGGGGTATCATATACAAACGGAGCTATAAATAAATACTTCCTCATGGTTAGAAACTCTAAGGATAAGTATTCTTATTTTTCGCCAAACCGGGGAAGTGGTTGGGGATGGGGTTGGGCCGAATATATGCCAAACAATCTTGAAATAAATACTTCAACTAATTACAGATATGATTGCATTGGATGTCATATACCAGCCACTGGAAATGACTATTTATATAAAGAAGCTTACTCTGTATTTAAATAGAAAACTATCACTGTGATAGCATATAGGGAAATAACAATGAAAAAGAAAATTATTATATCACTATGTTCAATATTAACCTTGAGAAATATCGGACTTGCATATAGCGATGTAAATAAACCAAGTTATACTGACGATGGATAAGTAATTCGGCCAACTGACAGGGAAACTTTTTTTGTTGGTGCGCCTCTAACCCCTAACGCTCTAAATAATGGAAACGCAACATTCGAAGAATTCAACAATGTATATATAGAGCGTCCGCTTTTGATTATTATAAAGAAACAGGAAAATTTGCAAACGGGACACAACTGGTGAAAGCTCGAACGGCATTGTACGAAGGTGAATCGTGTAGATCTGTATCGAAAGAAAACGGTTCATGCCAAGCCGCATCAGGCAGAGGATGTTTTGAGGGAGAGTACACTTGGCTTTGAGCTAACGATTAAAGATACTGAGAGGTTCTCCAAGGATCCAAGAGGATAGATCTATTAAAGTTTTGGAGAAGAAAGACCTTGGAAAGATTCCGGTGAGCCCTTCCCTGCAACTGCTTGTAACTCGTGTCACTCATTCCAAGCCGATGACGATTTTGTTTTTACCCAGTTCTACCCTGTCCTAAGGAATAACGATCCAAAAAAGAAACGCCATAATAAAGAAAAATAGTGACGTATCGATTCCAATCAGGACACTCTAATGAAACTCCTATCATCACTTCCTCTCTCAATTGCAGTATAGCCATGAATAAGCGCACTGACAAAACCATGCTTTCGTGACCGCCGCATCAGATCCGGTAATTAGCAGGTCAGAATAATGTCAGGCAGAGGCGTTTTTTGATTCAAGACAGTTTTCACTCGGATTAGCTGTGTAATAAGAGGTGTTCTGTTCCCTTTCGGGCTCGCACTCTATACCACTGCGGTCTCGACCAAGAAAGAAAGAGACATCCAAATGACACAAATTAATCAAGAACGTCTAGTTGGGCATTTCTGCCAACTGGTTCGCATCGACAGCGAATCTATGAATGAAAAACAAATTGCAGAAATTCTGGCTGAGCAACTAGGCGAACTAGGCTTTACTGTTCACAAGCTACCTGTACCAGAACACATTTCTAATGGCTTTAACGTGTATGCACGTTTAGAAGGTAAGAAAGAAGGTTCTATCCTAATGAGCTGCCACATGGATACAGTAACGCCTGGCATCGGCATTGAGCCCTTCATCGAAGATGGCATCATTCGCTCTAAAGGCAATACGATCCTAGGTGGTGACGACAAATCAGGCATCGCAGCGATCATGGAAGCGGTTCGCTGCATCCAAGCTGAAAACCTAGAGCACAAAACGTTAGAGCTTGCTTTCACTGTGCATGAAGAAGGCGGTTTGTTCGGCTCTGAGTACTTCGACATGACACACGTAACGTCTAAAGAAGCGATCGTACTGGATACAAGCGGTCCTATCGGCACCATCGTGACAGCGGCACCTGGTCAGCAAAAAATCGTTGCGACAATCAAAGGCCGCCCTGCACACGCGGGTCTAGCACCTGAAGAAGGCATCAGCGCAATCATGGTAGCGGCAGATGCAATCAACCAAATGAAGCTGCTTCGAATCGACGAAGAAACCACAGCAAACATCGGTATGGTAAACGGCGGTCAAGCGACAAACATCGTGATGCCAGAACTAAAAATCGTTGCTGAAGCACGCTCTCTAAACGGTGAGAAGCTAGAAGCGCAAGTGAACCATATGATCTCTACCTTCGAGTCAGTATGTGAAAAACACGGCGCAGAAGTTGAAATCGAATCAAGCCGCGCATACGACGCATTTGTTATCGAGGAAGACAATGCTCACGTATCAGCAATCAAAGCGGCATTCGCTGACATGGGCATCGATGCATTCACAAAAGGCACAGGTGGTGGCAGCGACGCAAACAACTTCAACAAGAAAGGTCTAACAACGGTAAACCTTTCTACTGGTATGGCGAAAGTACACACAACTGAAGAATTCATCGCGGTTGACGACATGGTGAAAATCACGGAATTCGTTAAGCACTTCCTCGTCAAATAAGCAAACTAAGTAAGCACAACTTGCGCTTAGTCTAAAACGTAACCTAAATCCCCTTCCTGCTTTACGCATGGAGGGGATTTTTTATTTCCGTAGAGTAGCGCCCTACTTTTCTTGCCAACCTAAGCCACTAAAACGTTTATTCCTCAGGACCATATGGCGTACGCATACATAGAAAACGTCATTTTGTATAGATGGATAAATGTGAATTTGGACATAAGGTACCAATCTGCTTTCGTGATCAAATCAGAGCTGGAAGCAAAATCACAGGCATAATTCATGCTATCTATTTCGCCGGCGGTTCCCATCAGATAATCAAATTCATAAGCCACTTGCATTGAGAGTGCTTATGTAATCCCCCTCCATACTGTGTCGAGCTTCTGGCGACACATAAATGTCTATTCAATTGGCAAAAGTAGAGTCTAATATGAAGAAAAACACGCTCGCTTGGTTGATCTCATCCTTATTAGGAAGTACAGCCACTTTCGCAAACGCGAACCACGACCTAACCTTGGTCGAAATCGGAAACCAAACCTTTGAACGCATAGAAATGCTCAAGCAGTTAGCAGACAAAGGTCAAGGTACGTCTCAACGCGATGGCGAAACCTACCTTGATTTCCAAGGCTATGAATACTGGGTGAACTTTGATGGGTACCCTAAGTTCCCATTCTTATTCGGCGATCAAGACCAAGCCTACCGCAATGTGGTGGACTTCGTCGGTCCTGAATGGGAGTTCATCATGTACAACGGCGGCTTCTATCTGATGCACAAAGAGTTTGGTGTGATGAACCCAGACGACACAGGTTGCTACGTAGAATATATCCCTGCTGCCCGCGGCTCTAAGCGTCCAAATGGCGAATACATTTGGCAGTCAGATATGATTCAAAACATCGAGACTTCTGATTGTGGTGACCTATCTGCGCCAAGCATCAATGCATTGAACGTAGCCAGCGTTTCAGATCAAGGTGTTCAGCTAAAATGGGCTACGCAAAACGCGAATGACAATGTGGTTTTGACGTTGACCGAATCAGGTTCAGAGCCCGTTCGTTATGACAACGTTCAATCTGGCTTGTTCATTGGTAACCTGAAACCAGACACTCGGTACACGGCGGAGCTTTCTTCGTGTAATGCGATCGATTGTATCGAGCCACAAAAGATTGAGTTCACGACAAGTGCTGCACGCCTTGGTTACGCAGACGAATTGCCGCTAGTAAATCACTTGAATGGCGATTTGACTGGTTCTATCCATTTTGCTCAAACCCATACTACCACCGCCCCGAATCAAAACGATGTGAACCTGTTCCCTGACTTGGTGATCGACCGTGAAGCTCTGCTTTTATTCACGCCAGAAGACAAAACCGTTCAGCAAGTTTGGGTAGAAGTGAGCTTTGAAGGCACTGTAGTCACTCGCCTCCCAATGCTGCCACCAAGCGCGCTTGCAGCTTCTGATCAGCCAGATAATGGACGTTCTAAAGTGGTATTCTCCCATGACGCGTGGTCACTGCCGTTGCAATGGGGTTGGATGAAGCCAGGCTTGTCGCTGCGCTTAACCGATAACACTGATCGCCAAGGCGACTTAGCTGCCAATGAACTTGTCTTTGTCGGCGCGCCGGAGCTTATCATTCAAAACATCGACATGGGTATGCTCACAGCGCCACGTGATGGCAACACCATGATCAAAAATATGGCAAAACTCAGCACCGATTACTTCCAGAAAATCCCAGCATCTAAACTGGTGATGGCGGATTACACCGCCGCTTATTTCCCGAAAGTGACGCTACCAAACGGTAAGGTTTACACCACAAGCTCCGATGGTGAAGGTGGCTGGCACGGCGGTGACATGCGTGAAGCCATTGGTAAAGCACTGGTATCTACAGGTGTGAATAACGCGAACGTCGGCATTACTGATAGTGCTGGTTATTCGCAAGCTTACAATAAACGCTTCAACCATATTACTGCGCACACCAACCGCGGCGTGTACACCAATGGCATTATTGATCATGGCGGCAGTGGCGGCGGTGGCATCGTGACGTTAACGGCAACAACCGGTAACGAATGGTCGCACGAGCTAGGTCATAACTACGGTCTGGGTCACTACCCTTGGTATGCTTCCACGCACGATTTGGAATCTGGTTGGGGTTGGGATGCCCTGCATCGCCGCTTTATCGGTAACTTACACTGGACAGGTGAAGCCACGACTAACGATGTGGGTGGTGAAGTGGTGCCACCATTTGCGGGTGAATTCCGCTTTATGCGTGACGCACAAGCCGGTGGCGAAGCCGCACTATTGGGCACCATTAGTCATTACACGTTAGAGCACCCTTCTCAGTCTCGCCGTGTACAAACATGGCTCAATAACGGCTTTAACGTCAATTTAAACAGCTCGACTGGTTATGTTCGTTGGAATCAAGAAAGCCAAAGTTACGAAGAAGCACAAACCGACACGCCAGTCCCTAGCGCGGCAGGCGTGCCTGTTGTCACTATGTTGGGCATTTACGATCCGCGTAACGAACTTGCAAGCCAAGTTTACCCGCTGATTTACTCCAACTACGGCAACGTATTTGATCTGCCTTCTGCACCAGACGTAACTTATCACCCGGAAGGTTGGCAAGCGGTGTCTTCTTTGTCTGACGAGCAAATTCAACAAGATTTGTGGCAGACGATGAAGGTCAACAATCAACAGGCTCGCATTTGTCAGTTCACCTACACGGCAAGCAACGGCGAAAGTGCAAACTTCGTTGGTACAGTCAGTACGGATATGGCGCGTTGTGAAAGCAGCGAAGACATGTACTGGAACATCAATGGTCAGCGTGAGCACATGATTTCTCAAGATCATGACTACTCGTTGCTGTCTAAATACGGTGAAGGTGCTGTGACTTACACGCCGAACACCGAAATTGGCGAAGTGCCACTTTGCGTGCTTGATAAATCTGGCACGAGCCATGACGGTGCCGGCTATTTTACCTCTTCCCACTGCCAGCAGTTTAGTGGCGTGAAACACAACAACGGAGCGGATTGGCGTTACGCTCGACATCAAGGTGGAATGCATCAACCTAGTATGATCTCTCAACGTAGCTGTGCAGTTACGGTGGAGCACCAGGATGGCTCAGTACAAAACATTGCGGTTGCAAGTAGCCGATTAAACGACTCACAAAGCAATAAGTTCCACTTTAACCTAGAGCAGCTGCCACTACCGACTCGTGTCACCTTAAGTTGTACTGACGTGAATGGTGAGCAAGTGCTAGATAGCTTGATCCCTGATCAAAACCCAGCGATCGACAAGCTTGTTGGTCCTATCTTTGTTGGTCAGGAGCACGGTTACAAACAATACATTGATGAACAAGTCATGTTTGCCGACAACGCAGCGTTAAACCGCATCGACTTTGGCTTTGTGGCTGACTTCGACAAGTTCGTAGCAGACAACTACGGAGCGGGCGTACTGAACAATGGTGAGACAAGCGCAGAACGCCGCGCTGGTGCACTTTACGTGTACCCTAACCCAGTCACCGGCACTCGCGATTACTTCCTAATGCGTGATATCTCTGCGGCGGATTTCCCAACCGCCCAAGCAGACAATGAAGGCTGGAAGTACCTAGGCTCAGCGGAAAACCATGTTCAGTTTGGTTTTAACCCACTGAAAGTAGATCGTAGTAACATCGACAATGCACAGCGCATTGCCGGCTACTTCAATCAACCGCAGTTGCTAACGTGGGAACAAGCGAGTTCAACGGCATGGGGACAATCTGAGAACGCTATTTTCATTGATACCGATGAAAGTGGTGAGCGCCGTTACTTTATGCAAAAACGTCCGGGAGTGAACAGCGCGTTGCCAGTTCAAAACACCTCTGACGCTGATTGGCGCTTTATTGGTAGCGATACAGATATTGAACAGTACATTGCTGAGCTCAACAGTGACCTAGCTAAGTTTGAAGCCGAAATCTTAAACTGGCACAAGCAAGATCGCATGGGAGTTTGGGGCGAGAACAACAACACGGGAACGATAAACGATATTTACGTGTACCACTTCCGTGGTGGTTACCATTACTACCGCCTCATTGACGGCAAGTATTGGTACTTCCCTTGGCCAACGGAGGCAAACCCAAACAACGCTGATTGGCAGTATTTGGGACACTTCTAAGCCTTATTAGTTCTGAAGGTGCATTAAAGATCGCTATTCGTAAAAAAGCCCTCGGATTCGAGGGCTTTCTTTATTCATCTCATGCTGCTTTGTTTTCATGCAACATGGATATCTGGTCTTTCACCGAGTATAAAAACTCGATGTTTGGTGTCTTATCCGTATATAACTCATACTCAAGTGAATTGTAGAAGTATTGTCTTGCGGAAGAATTCAGAACTTTGGCAAAGGACAAAGCTTCCAACTCATGCTCTATGTCTTTTTTGGTCATATTCGAGTAACCGAGGCTTTCATCTTCTGAGAAACTCTCTTGTACATTGCGAACATACGCATGACAATCTTCGATAAGCAATCGAACAGATTCAATACGTTGCTCTATGGCCATCATTTGCGAACCATTCCACTTGAGTTTTTCTTGCTCAAGCTTGTCTTTCAGTCCACCTTCCTGCAACTTGGTGTTGTTATCTTTGATTCTTAATAGCTCATCAAGAACCTGATGGAATTCTGACTCAGCCCTAAGCCTCAAAATCTCCAACTCCTTGGAGAATAGTTTAGCTCTGAGTTCACTAGCTTGGTACAAGCCAGAAACTGCAGCATTTTTGCTAACTCCAAACATAAAAACCTACCAAACAAATACTTTATTAAAACAGTAGCACATCAAAACAAGGGAGAACCACATCAGACTAAAAATGTGCTTCTCCGTCTCAATATTCTGTTAATTGTAACCCATAATCGTAGTGTGATATTACTACCGATCACATGCTACTGAAGGAAAATCACATAGTTATTTTGATAATATTATTTATTCTCAATAATCAAAAATATGATCAAAGTTATAAATTTTTAAATTCAAAATAAACATAGAGCACAAAATACTATTTTTGTTTTCAAACTCTATTGTCAGGCTTTTGACAAGTTACCGCTGTTTTTTGAACAGCCAATTTGTACCTAAATCGCCAGACGCTTTGGCTTTGTATACCTAACACGTTAGAATGCGCCCTCTTTTCCTTTTCTGATTCATTCCCATGACTGATGCTGATATCGAGCTGCAACACCTTTGGTTAGAAGTCCAAGCTGAGCGCTGGCAGAACCTGTCACGCTTTTTGTTTAGCTATTACTGCTACAAACACAACATCGTGAGTAAAACCAATAAAGTATGTTGGGAAACTGCCCGTGCTTCACTACCTTGTTCTAAGACAATTACCATGCGCAAACATGCGGTTATCGAACCATTGATACCGGAAGATACGGTCGTTGGACTATTAAAAACCATCAGTAAAGATGGCGACATGAGCTTTGAAATAATGGCGAGCACACTCGACACATTTTTGCGCTATGTTGTGATCAGCAAACAAGAAAAAACCCAGCTTAAACCCAACATGCCAGCAAGTTGGTATCAGCAAGAGACTAAGCCATTAATGGCACGTTTTGAGCTCGCGGGTATTGTCATTTAAGGTACGTCGATGCAATTACAAACCCTAGGTAAAGGACGCTTTGAGGCGCAATGGAGTGAAGATAAACATCTCATCGAAAAAACGATCCGAGATTGCATCTGTACGCGCCGAATTTTTGATGAAAACGAAAAGCTCCTCACCCAAAGTGAGCATGTCGAGAACTTATATCTGGTCGATTCCGGTCGCATCTCTATGGGCGTTACAGCAAGAAACGGCAAAACCTTTCTGCTTGGTACGCTTGAGTGCGAACAACAAGTCTTTGGTGAGATGGAGTTCTTTACTGGCTGCCGCTGCCAAATGGACATCGTTCCGGTAGAACCGGTTGAAGTTGCGATTATTGACGCGCAAAAGCTGCAAAAATGCTTGTTAGAACAGCCTCGACTGTCGCTTTACTTTGCCAGCGCGATCGCGATTGATTACCAAGATACGTTGGAGATTCTTTCTCGCCGATTACTCTACCCAATCACCTATAACGTGGCGTACGACATTTATCATCAGTATTTAAATGACCTGCCAGTGGATGGGTTCCAAAAGAACTATTTGGAAGCGGAGCGATTTGCCACCTCAGACCGTGTTTATCGCCGCGCAGTGAAAGAGCTTGAAAACAAGGGCTTTATCGCCAAAGAAAAGAAAGGATTACGAATTCTCGACTTAGAAGGGCTGCGTAACTTTGTTGAAGAATAGTTGAGTTCTTCACTTATAAACGAGAAAAGGTCTGCATGGTGCAGACCTTTTTGTTCTCTTACTTAATTTCATTTAAGCGGTTTGCGTTTGCTCTACTGTCTTAAACTTCATTGAAACCACCAGCATTGCGACGACCACTGCGTAGATAACAGGAATAGCGTACATCACGGTTTGCAGACCAACCACGCTTTCCATTACCGAACTGATAGCTGGGCTAAACATCGCGCCCGCACTGCCGCTGATTAAAATGTAAGACACGTTCTTACTGGTTGCATTGCGCACAAACGATACACCGTAAGCGATGAAAGCATTGTAAAGCGCTGCACAAGCAAAGCCGTAACCGTAAGTCAGGTATGACAACCATTCTAGTTTTTCCGTGGTGACGATAACGCTGGTGATCACCATAGCAACAGAGATGATGGTCAGTAGGAAAGTTTGAATCTTCATGCGCGAAACAATCACGGTAGAAACCAATGCACCAACCAGAGCTGCAGACCAGTATTGAGTGATGATGTTGCCTGCTTGCTCAAATGGGATATCAAACTTCTCTTTTACGAACATTGGCGCCCAAGTTAAAAAGGTGTATAGCGCAAGCATACCTAGGAACAAACCTACGCCACCGCTGATGATGCCGAAGTTCCACTCTGATTTTGCCTCTTGCTCCGAGCCGCTTTCACCACCGCATTGGTTAAAGTTAGTCAGCAAAGCAACAAACATGGTTGCCAACGCCACTACACCCACGCTTAGGTAACTGATGCTCCAGTTCATTGCGTTCGTCAGCGCGTAAGTGGTGATCAATGGGAAGACGACGCCCGCAACATTAAAGGTCGCATCTTGAACCACCAGCATGGTGCTTTGAATTTTGTCTTTCCACACCGATACCACGATAGTACCCGCGATACAAAGACCGACACCGCCACAGAAACCAATCACAGTCATGCCAAGCATCACGATAAACAGAGATGGCGCGACGTATAGACTCAGTGCTGCCGCGGCAATCGCGCCGTAACACAATACGGTCATGCGTTTAATGCCGACTTTTTCAATCAAAAAGAAAGCCGCGATCGTACCGGCAAGTGCGCCGCCGTTTAGCAGCGAGAAAATCGACGCGACTTCGTTAACGTTCGCATCAAAGGTGTTGGCAAGCGGTTCAACCAACATACCAAATTGGGTTGCAAAACCCGCCATGATGAAGTTGGCGAGAAAGCTAATTGCGGTGAGTGTTATTTTATTTTTCATAATTCACTCCAAGGGCTCATGAGATAGATGTTCTTAGTATTAGAGAGAGAGCCAGCGAGCCAGCTCTCAAAGAAAACTTAATTGTAGGGTTAAGCTTTAATCGCAGTTTCTAGCGCAATTTCAATCATGTTGTTGAAAGAAAGCTGACGCTCTTCTGCTGTGGTTTCTTCGCCAGTAATACAGTGATCAGACACGGTCAAAATCGCCAGCGATTCAATGCCGAATTGGTGTGCCAAGCCGTACAAGCCCGCGACTTCCATGTCCACACCAAGCACACCAAAGCGCTCTAGGACTGGGATCATGTCTTCATCCGGATCGTAGTAAAGATCGCCTGTGAAGATGTTACCTACTTTGACATCAATGCCCTTTTCTTTCGCAGACATGTAAGCGTTGTGCAGCAGTTCAAACGTTGCAGACGTTGCCATATGGTAGCCACTGCTACGCTTAGCATTCGTCGGTGAATCTGTGCCTGCCGCTTGGGCTAGGATAACGTCACGCATGTGAACATCTTTTTGCGTCGCGCCGATGCTGCCGATTCGGATGATGCGTTTCACACCAAAGTCATTAATCAGTTCGTGACCGTAAAGCACCATGATGGAATGCCCATGCCGTGCCCCATCACTGAAATGCGCTGACCTTTGTAGTAGCCGGTGTAGCCCAACATGTTACGAATGTCTGTAACCAGTTTGGCATCATCTAGGTAGGTTTCAGCGATGTATTTAGCGCGTAGCGGATCGCCCGGCATGATAACAGTTGAAGCAAAATCTTCTGCAGAACCTGCGATATGAGCAGTCATAATGTTTTCCTCTTTCGTTCTGATGGCGCAATCATAATGAGGAAACAGGGCAAAGTTTCAGGACAAAAGTCCGGTTTGAAAGTACGAGCTCTCATAACTGAGCAAACAGTAAATATAGAGCCAGTTCAACAGATAAACCGACGAAGTTGCATCGGTTCGAAGCGAATGATCATTAATGACTGAAATAGCTACGGTAAAGAAAGAAATATAAAAACAGATTACAAATTCTGTCATGGAGGTTTACAGGTTTGCTTTTTAATCAGAGGGCCGCTGATAACTTCAACTCATTCAATAAATCAGATTCATTGTCATTGATTTTTAAGAGCCTCTCAAAAGAAAAGTGGTAATTATGGTATTACTTTTCCTTTTTATTATATTTATAAAAATCACCTGTAGTTTTTATTTAGATTCAATAGTGAGTATAGATTCTGCAACAACCTTATTTCTTCCACTCAGTTTTGCTTTATATAAACACTGGTCTACTTTATCTAAGAAGTATCGAATGTCTAAGTGTGTTTCTACCCGTTGACTAAATACGCCAATAGAGCTCGTTAGCAAGTGAGCCTGAGCATTATTTTCGCATAGAATTGAAAGTTTAGAGATCGATTCTCTCAATGACTCTGCGCGCTCAACACAATGTTCATGCTCTGAGTCGACAAGCACAATCAAAAACTCTTCCCCACCCATTCGAAAAGCGATTTCGTCAACACCATTGAATTGCGAAGATAATAACGTCCCAACCTTGGTGATGGCCTCATCGCCCTTTAGATGACCAAGCTCGTCATTCAGTTGTTTGAAGTAATCTAAGTCAATGGAAATAAAGCTGACAGTTTGCTTTCCTGCTTGCGCTTTAGAAAGAATGTCTGGCGTCATGATGTTGAAGTATCGACGGTTATATAGTCCCGATAATTCATCAGTTATCGCAAGTTCTTGCAGCTTTTTATTGAGACATCTCAACTCTTTCTCTGCCACAAAACGACGATGTTTTTCTCTAACAAGCTCAATGGATTGAGTGGACACTTCAAAATACATTTTGAGAACGGTATCAGCGACTAAACCATTGATACCTTGCAGTGTATCTACCGCATTCACTTTTGCCGTCTCTAAAGAATCAGTAGATTCCAACTCTTTCAAAGCGACACTCATTTTCTTATCATCGCCGATGATATGGAATACGAGCCAGCGAATTAAGAACTGCAGAATATGTTCGATAGATTCTTGCCAGTTGAGGGTTTTAGATTCAGATTGAATCTTGATGATTTCGTTGACAAACGATGCATGACTTTTCTTGTGATCATCATTCCAAACATCATCGAGAAAGTGTTCGTTCCAGATACTTTCTTCGAAAGAGAAGTGATATTGAGCGTAGTCCTTTAATTCACTAAACACACCGTCAACTTCTATTTGGTCATCATAAATCAACGTATTGGCTAATTTATTTACCAATAAAAAGAGATGGTAATGTTGTTCATCGATCTTTTTAATCCCTGTCTCAAAATTGTGATTCCAAGGAAAAATGATCAGTTCATTATCAGACATAACTATTCATGTATTAACACTATTTCTTGTGGGGAATAGTACCCCATGTTATTTAAAGTTGATAGCCCTTATAATCAAATCTATTAAGCAGAAGAATAGCCAAATTTGTTATAAATATTAAATTAATAAATTTATTGTTAAAAAATAGCACCGACAGAGTGGTGCTATTTTTATTGGTTAGAAAAGTATGCTGTGAATAATTACTTTAATTCAATCCACGCTTTACGCTGCGATTTGTCCATGTAGGACCAAGCGATAAAACGGCTGACTTTTTGTCCTTGGCTCATTTCCACGATTCGGATCGCTTTTACACCCAACTTTTCAAGTTGTTTACGCATCGGAAGAACATTGTCTTTCTTTGAGATTAACGTGGTAAACCAGAGTACTTGCGCACTGAATGCTTGGCTTTCGTTCGCCATCTTGCGAATGAACGCAGCTTCACCACCTTCACACCATAGCTCAGCATTTTGACCACCAAAGTTAAGCGCGGGTTTATTGGCTTTTATTTGAGGCGTTTTCGCTTGATGAGCTTGAACCTTCACGCCCTTTTTACGCTGATTCGCTTTTAAATTGTCTAACTTACGCTGACTACCCATCGCGGCTTCTTCAGCAGAACGATGGAATGGCGGGTTACAAGTCGTAATATCGTAGCGATCGCTTGGTTGGATAATACCGCGATAAATATTGGACTCACTGGTTTGTTGTACCAGTTCGATCTTACCGTTTAACGAGGCGTTACGTTTTGTGATTGCTCGTGCTGATTCAATCGATTTTGGGTCAACATCGCTACCGGTGTAATGCCATCCATATTGAGTCACACCTACGATTGGGTAAATACAGTTTGCACCAACACCAACATCAAGCGCTCGCACTTTATGGTGCGCGTATTTGCCTTTTACTTCACCATCGAGCAGCTCGGCTGCACGATGAACGTAATCCGCGCGCCCAGGAATTGGAGGGCACAAGTAAGTATCAGGGATATCCCAATATTCAATATCATAGTGCGCAGCCAGCAAGGCTTTATTGAGCATCTTGACGGCCTTTGGATCGGAGAAGTTGATTGAGTCTTCCCCTTTCGGATTCTTTATCACAAATGATTTGAGCTGAGGCTCTGCTGTGATTAGCTTTATGAAATCGTAACGACCTCGATGTGCATTACGTTCATGCAATCCACTCTTAGCAATTTTGATCACTTCCACACCGCTGCTTTTGTTCGCGGCGTTAGTTTTCAGACCTGTGCTTTTTGTAGCTTTTGCTGTCGGCTTATTTTTCACACGCTTTGGTTTGATCTTGGCGATTTCTTTGCTTGGCTTAGACTTCGCCGATTTTGGCTGAGCTTGTTTCGCGTTGTGATTATTGGTCTTCATTCGAATTCGCTTTTAAATCGAGGTAAATCATAAACAGACGAGCATCAAATTCGAGTTGGTGATACTCAGGCTCCATATAGCAGCACAATTGGTAGAAAGCTTTGTCGTGGTTTTTCTCACGAGTATGTGCCAGCTCATGCACCACCAGCATGCGTAATAACGCTTCAGGTGCATCTTTAAACACGTTCGCAATGCGAATCTCATTTTTCGATTTCAGCTTGCCACCATGGTTACGACTGATCACGCTATGCAAACCAAGTGCATTGTTGGCGGCGTGAATTTTCTTATCGTAGACCACTTTGCTAATTGGCGTGGCTTTCTTCATATAGCGGTTTTTGATTGCTATTGCGTACTCGTAGAGTGCCTTTTCGCTTTTGATTTGGTGTCTATCTGGGTAGCGTTTTTCGAACCAAGGCAACAGTTTACCGCTGTCGATGAGTGAACTGACTTGCTCGACAATGTTCTGCGGATAACCTTGAATGTATCGAAGTGACGGATGCATACGTATTAAGTCTGCTATGACAAAAGAAAGGCGCTAAATATACCTGAGATAAGCAAGAGTTTCATCTTAGGATTGCTATTCACGTGGGCTTTCAACCTCCTGCCCCAGCTCCTCTGGAACAGCATTTTCTCGTCTCAGCAGATACATTTACTTTGTATATGGCTTATTAGCGAGTAAACGTTTTGTTATGTGAACTTTCTTATTCGCATCAATTGCGCACAATGGGCACAACGCAGTAACGAAGGTTTCTTGAGTTGTTTTACTTCGAACCAAACAACCTAACTCTGCTCTTTCTAGACAACGTGAATTGCAACAATTGGTTGCTTGCTGGTTTTGCATGGTTTCCCAATACTCTAGCCAAGATCGATAGGCGTTGGGCAATTCTATTGATTCATCTCTTATGCTCTCTACACCAGGCATATTCCCTCCAAAAGATGTGACGATGGTTATTTATCGTGTTTTATAAGGCGATAAACAAAACAGAGGGAGCGACTTCTCACTCCCCCTTAGACAGATCATTTCGTTAATGACTATTGCTATCGGTATTTTTACTGCACTGCTATTTAGAAGTCGCCTTCGTTAGAAACGATAAGACTGAAATCCAATTCGAAATCAATAAGCTTTTCAACAACGGTAGAATCTGTTAGGAAGTAAACTTTCTCTTCGAAATCCCATTCCAGAATGCCTTTCGTTTCTGTACCGTCATCCCACTCAAAGGTTGCTTCATAGCGTAAAGCGCCTGAGATTGGCTCATCACTGCTTTGACCAAAGAAGAATTTGCGCTCTTCAATTGGCTTACCTTCACCGCTTTCAACGTAGATAAATTGCATGGCACTGTTAAGGTACATAAAGCCAGACGTTGGGACGTAACGACCCATGATGTTTTGGCTATAGCCGACGTAATGCACCATCTCACCTTGAACGATGTTGTCAGAGCGTTCTGTAAATACGTAGAATGACGCACTATATGCAGGCGTAATCGTTAGCTCTGCGTTATCTTCGACGGTGTAATCATCTGCGAGAAGGCGCGCAGTAATAAATATTTTGCCAACATCGACCCCCGTCGCAAGACCTTTTTCACCAGCACTGTTAGAGATGGTTGCAATTTCTGGATCATCACTGCTCCAGTAAAGGTTGTCTGCTGTTGTTACGTCAATGCGAACACCATCTGACATCACGACTTCTGCTTTGAATTGCTTTATCTTTCCTGTTGGAATTTGAGGCGTATCCAAGCTGTCTTGAGGTTTAGGAGTCACATCTAGCTTCAACACAACCGCTTCTGTGATAACCAATTTCGCTGTGTCGGTTATTTCTTCTCCGTCCGCTTCTACAAAGGCAGTAATGGTAACTTCACCCATCGCAACACCCGTTGCTGTGCCTTTATCCTCTTCTGAGTTTGAAATCGTCGCGATTTTAGAATCACTACTACTCCAACTTAGCGCACTGTCGTTGGTAACATCGATAACTTCACCGCTAGACAATGTCGCGTATGCCTTAAACGGTTTAGCAAGACCGACAGGTACTGATTCCTTCTCAGGGGTAATTTCGAGAGAAGAGATAACCGCGCGTGTTACTTGTAGACTCGCGTTTGCGTACACAAACTCGCCGTTTACTTCGCCAGAAACAACAATCGTTGTCAAACCAGTATCAACACCTGTTACGAGACCTTTTGAACCTGCGTCATTTGATACCGTTGCAATATCTGTCTCACTGCTTGACCAATTGATTGAATCCTCATTAGTAACATCCAGCTCTTCACCATCAGACATAGTTACGATAGCAGAGAGTTGCTCTGTCAGTCCCACCGATACACTTTGAATTTTTGGCGTAATTTCCAAAGAAACAGCAATAGCTTCTGTTACCTTTAGTGACGTACTGTCGCTAAAGCGTTCTCCATCAGCATCAATATATGCCGTGATCGTCGACTCTCCCAAAGACTTTGCTTTCACTTGGCCTTTAGTTTCTTCATCATTTGAGATGGTTGCAACATTAAAATCGCTACTATCCCAGCTGGTCGAACTATCGCTTGTAACATCGATAGCCTGGCCGTTAGAGAAGTTTGCCGTCGCAGTGTAAGAACGAGTCAGACCAACAGGTGTCGAGGCATCTTTTGGAGTTACGGTGATAGATGTAACAACCGCTTCCGTTACTTCAACAATCACTGTGTCTTCGTATTTTTTACCACTAAATGTGCCCACAGCTGTGATCTTCACAACACCAGTGACGTCACCTGTAGACACTAGGCCATTGTTATCAACCGCTGCAATTGATTCGTCTGAACTGCTCCATTTAACATCATCACTGACGGTTACATCAGTAACTTTGCCTTTTTTTGTTACTTTTTCTGCTTTTAATTGAAGTTGAAAGCCGATAGGAACACTGTTTTCTTTTGGTGTCACTACCAGTTCTTTCACTCCGTGGTTACATGCACTTAGTCCTATTACTGTCAGCAAAGTCAGTAATGTAGACCTTATTGAGGTACTTATTTTCATCCGCTTACTCCTATATTGGCTGAGCTGAGTCTTTAGTAAGGTTACCCATAAAGGTAAAAAGGAGTAACAGCACGTATGCATTAATATTTTCAGAGATGCTTATTTTGGCAATCGCATTATCTAAAACTCATTAAACAGCCTAAAAACATCAAAAACTAACACTTCTAAATAATTAGAATCAGCACAGTCATCTAAACAGGCCCTTTCAAATATTTTCTTTTACAAATGCCAACTCACGTTAAGTTTTATTTTTGTTTAATAACGTCTAATTCAAACATTTAAAATAAATTAGTTCACAAGAAATCGCGCGATTGTCAATTTAATCTTCCAGCGATTAACCTTGTTACATACAAACCCATGAATCTCGTCTATTTTAATATCAAGGAGAGTAAATAATGTTTAATTTAAAACAACCAAGTTTGAACAAAAGTGCAATATATTTCGCAGTTGCACTTGGTGCTTCTACTTCAGCCGTTGCTGGTGATATATTTGATCAGCCGCATTCGCTCGCGGTGAATGTTTTTGATATCACAACCGGAGACCCTGTTGATGATGGCCAATATTTTGTCGAAGTGGATATTGTTGATAATAACACAAACCTAACCATAGGCACTGAACAACATCAATGTAATTTTTTTAATGGAGTTTGCTCTCTACCTATCTCTAAGCAAAACCTTTCCTCTCTTGCAGATCTGACAGGTATCTCTTTTTCTGTCAGCATTCCTGATTTGGTCGATGAATACGCGTTCTCGTACGATGTGTCCAATGTTTCCGTGGGTTTACAATTGGCAAATCAAGGTAATGACACATTAAATTATGCAGTACAACCAGTTCTGTATTCACGTGTTGCTGAGGTAGCGACCAATGTGACCGGAGACATTACTCCTGACTCTATTGATACGTCAAGCATCAGTATTAATGGTTCTGAGGTAATTGATGAAAATGGGATGTGGGTTGGTAATGGTATATTAGAAGGCGCTCAAGGTGAAACCGGCCCTCAAGGTGAAGCCGGCCCTCAAGGTGAAACCGGACCTCAAGGCGAAACCGGACCTCAAGGCCCTAAAGGTAACACTGGTGCCCAAGGCCCTAAAGGTAACACTGGTGCCCAAGGCCCTAAAGGTAACACTGGTGCCCAAGGCCCTAAAGGTAACACTGGTGCCCAAGGCCCTAAAGGTGACACTGGTGCCCGAGGCCCACAAGGTGATTCCTTTACCTCTTTTGTTTGTCAAACTGGAGCGTCAAAAACACCTTTATGGGAAGATTTGGCTATCTCTAAATTTTCAGGCGTAGGTCCTAAATCACAAATTCTTGAATTTATTGGGCGTTCACAAACTGGAGCGGATTTTTACATAAAGTTATTTATGGATACGGCTTGGAATACAGGGAAAGGTGTGGCGGATATCAAAATATTACAGACGAATTTAGATGGGCTTAAAATAACGAATGTTGGTGAAGGCCTCAACCCATCAGTTCAATTCAATAATCTGGGGGATTTGAAGCTTTCTTTTACGCGAAAAGGTACTGGAGCGAATACGTTTTATGATATTCAAGCTAATACCACTAGATGGATACAAGGGTGCTTTAGATCGTTCTCTTATTAGTAGAAGCTGTTCTTTGCTGAATGTATTTTGTTCAACAGTAATTCCCCAACCACATTAAAGCAGATGCCAGTGTTGTTAACACTGGCATTTTTCAGATTGATGACAAACCCCACTTTTGAAAGTGGGGTCTTTTTTATAAGCGGCCGCGATCGCGATATTGTCGCTATGCCAGATTTAAAACCAACTATTAAACAATAAGTTAGATACTAACATTTGCCGTATCTGTATCAGATCTAACTTCATTTTTAGAATGATAACTCACCACTAGAGCTACCTCCTTGATATTTTGAGGGCTTTGTTGCTTAAATCGATGGAACTAAATCTAGAAGCTACGATCTGATCGGCTACACCCATCAATCGTCGTAGC
>NZ_JAPHPY010000055.1:0-34826 GCF_026241575.1 Vibrio sp. Sgm 5 | reverse complement strand
AGAGCTGCTCCAAAGGAATACTAAAGTGATACTATTCTATCACTTTGAGTATAGCAAGCTCCATGACGGCTAACGCCTTGTTAAGGTGTGAGGCACGCAATGCCTAAGCCTCTGCATATCACCTTAACCACTAAAACCAACGCATAGTAAAAATGCCACGCGTGCCGAATCACTCTTGAACAATTTGTTATGCATATCACCTTTCTCGGATTTCAACAGTGTAATCGGGCGCATCTTCCCATTTGATTGTTTTAACGGCTCCAGTGCAGCCACTACGTGTCGTTCTATAACTTGTAATACCGGTAACCTTTTTATTCGTAAACCAAATGATTTTATGATCGTTATATCCAAAACCAGCTCCAGAGACACAGTATTGCCAAGCTTCTTTTTGCTGGTCAAATTGTCGATCATAAGGGAGCCCTAAAACATCTATTACTTTTTCTTTTGAATCTCCGGCATCAATTAGGATCGTTTTATTGTCTAGAGTACCGCACCCGCCTAGGGCAGCTGATATCAGGAGAGGCAACAAGAATTTTTTCATTAGTTTCTATCTCATATATCGATGTGTATGCATAACGTCCTGTTAAGGTGTGAGCAACGTAATACCGATGCCGCCGCATACCACCTTAAACACTAAAACCAACGCATAATAAAAATGCCACGCGTTGCGAATCACTCTTAAACAGTTTGTTAACTTGCGAACTAATTTTGAGCCAGTTCGCCAATCAAGTGCGTATTTTTGTTCATGAATTCTACGTATGAATCGCCATACTCAGTGAGACTGTATTCTTCATGATTCTTTTCTACTAATCCAACCCGCATCGGGTATGCTAAATAACTATGTAAATCAGTGTTCGAATACACACTTGGATTTCCAGCTTTGATGCCGCTAAAATAAGCTAATACTTCAGCAGCCGACATAGAACCATTATTGATTTTCATCTGATTGAAAAGGTCGAACTGAGAGCGATAGAGCACCCTATTTAAATCAACAAAGTATGCACGAGCTTGTGTGAGCGAAAGCTCTTTTTCCACCAGCTCAATGGTTTGCGCAGATGTTAGCTTAAGTGACTCTCTATGATTTTTTAAGTTATTAAGTAAACTGCGACTAAACTTTGTTTCGTTTAGCTTTTGACGCTCAAGAATTTCAGCGGCATCGTTACCTACAGGTGCAGGAGCTACAGCGTTTTCTTTAATGTTTTCAGGTGCAGTTGAAGCCTGTTTCGAATCAGAGAATTTAGCACTAAAACCAGCGGCTGAAACTTCGGTTACACTCCTATTATTAAACAAGCTTTGGAAAACTTGAGAAATTTTCCCACGAAGCAATACTGCTATTGTGATGCTTGCTATCGGCCATGCAACCACTTCTAGTAATCTGACAATATCGGCAGCACTCCAAAACAACTCTACTGACTTCTCCGTCATTGAAATACTCCTTAAGTTAAATAATCCACGAGCAAGTTAACGCCTTGTTAAGGTGTGAGGCACGCAATACCGAAGCTTCCGCATACCACCTTAACCACTAAAACCAACGCATAGTAAAAATGCCACGCGTGCCGAATCACTCTTGAACAATTTGTTATGCGCTTGAATCACACATGAAATTAACGTCTTCATCGATTAACCGATAACTTGTAACAGCTTTAATGTCGCCACAGCCTCTAACTAGAATATCTAGGCAGTCAAGGTGACCATTATTAACACTTAAAACAGTCTCTGCGCCCAGTTCCAAAGCTGAGGATTCAATTAGAGGACCAATAAAGTTTACTGTCTTAGGGTTAATTACGACATTACCTCGTTTTTCGAAGCATACGATAACACCAGCTCCCGTATATTCACGCTCTGATACAATTAGCTCAGAAATACAGTTGTTTTTGAAGTCATCTGGATAAGAGCTAAAAATAAATTGGATGATAGATTTTTCTAGTTCATTCATTTTACCGACTCACCTTTCTGGCGCATAACGCCGCATTAAGGTGTGAGCAGCGCTTGGCTACACTTGAGCGAAGCGAAAATGCCAAGCGTTGCGAATCACTCTTAAATGCTTTGTTATAAAACCGTTACACCAAACTCTGCATTGAGCCTGGTTGTGCTGTTCTATGTTTTTTGCCGGTGATTCGATCGAGCATCAACAACGGGATAACTTCTTCAAATGTCGTCAAATAATACTCGATCAGAGAACCGATGTTATCATAAGAGCCCGCCTTAATTTCATGCCATACATCAGGTGTATACCTGACTAAAATGCTTAAGCCATAAAGCAAAAAGAAGTGGCGAACTACAATATCGTTTACTTTTCCAAACATTGGTTCAATAAACATAGAACCAGTAAAACTTGATTTATAGTGTTCAATCGCTGACCACCAAAGCTGGCCTGTTTCATGATTAAGTTTACCGTTAAAAATAGATCGCTCAGAACTGTCCTCATTCGTCTCCATACGAATATCGTCTAACGGAATCTTAGTATCAAGAATAAGCTCCAAGTTAATTGGGTTGTCCAAGTTTTCGTAAATACTTACAAATGTAAAATCACGTTTAGGAAGAGAAAAGTTGAAGTTGCCTTTCTCTCTATTTTTTCTACGGATTTCGTCTTCATATCGATGATTTTCAGATGAGTGTCCGATATGCAAACACTTAGATGGCTCTTGGATGAAGGAGAAGAGAACAGGCTCCAGTTCAGGAATGTGTTGAAACAAATCTTTTATAGAAACACTTGGGTGCATTTCTAGCTCAGAAATGTCTTTTGCACGCCTGTCAGCAGCCCACTCTTTTGGCTCAAGTCCTAAATACTTAGCATAGGAATAGAAATGCCCACCTTTCAACCCGTAAATATTGTAGTCCAAAGGACTATCAATGCCTTTTAACCAAATAGCCAGTCCGTGACCTTGCTCAGTATGTTTTTGAATTGAAGCCAAGTCGCTCTGATTGTTTGGACTAGAAACCTGTTCAGCAATAGTTAACTGTAATAAAGCGTAATACCGAGAAAGAACCCAAGAATTAAGAGATGACGGTTTTTCTTGCCAGTACCCTAACGCTGAATCTATGGCAGAAGCTAGACCTATAGACTTTCGGTCAATAGTTTCTTCAGATAGTGAAAGGCTTTGTCTAGTACACTTGTCTTTAATTAAATTTCTGCAAACCTCGACACTTGTTAGTTGCTTTAACCTTAACCAAACGAGTTTGTTTGGATCATTTGCTATTATTGGATTTCCCATATCTCTCCCTTGGTTTTATAACGCCGCGTTAAGTAGTGAGCAACACTACCACCTTACTAAACCATTACACCGTAAACACAAAACTCAACTTGAATTTAAAATGCCGAGTGTTGCGAATCTGTCTTAAACGCTTTGTTATAAAATTTTTTCCACATGAATCAAAGAACATTCTTTTTAAGGAGCATAAGGCGCACATTATCAAACTCTAGAGTCATTGAAATAGCTCCGTCATGTTGGTTATCGGAATCAAAGGCTGTTAACCCTAAGCTTTCACCACCTAAATTTTCATAGCGTAAAACTGCTACCTCATATACTTTACGTGCAGCCAAAATATTATCTGAGGTTAAATCACGAACACGACGATGAACATTAGTTAATTGCTGGACGTACACTTTACTCGCTTTCAAAAGATCAGCTTTCTGTGGCATTTCTTTTAATGTTACTTTCTTATTTTTACTATTTTGGACTAATTGCTCTTTTGTCGCTAATAATGATATTTCGTTAACAATACCATCTTCTGTACGTTTAGAACTATGATTCAAGGAATGAACTGCAATACCATTATGTTGTACGTGATTTCTTAACATTTCCATAAAACGATACTCAAAGCATGAATCATAAGCTTCGTGAAAGTATTTTTTAGCGATATCGAGAACTTCTGGCTGATTAGTGAAAGTATCTCTTGCTGCTGAAGGTATTTGATCCACATACGTTTTGGTCGAAGTTAAAAGGTTTGCTAATCTACGCTCGGCTAAAATGCGGAAGTCAAATATCTTACTGTAATCCGCTGAATTAAATGCCTCTTGGAGTGCTAATTCATCACTAGCTTCAGACTCGAACTCTGCAAAGTTAGAATGCAAAATTTCAAATTTTTCCTCAATAGACAAACCACATCTGAGTACTTTTTTTGCATTAGTGATCTCTATGTATTCTGACTCACTGATTTCTAAAACAGGTACTTTACCTATTACATTCTTTTTCAAATAGTACATAACTCACCAAATTCTTATAACGCCCTGTTAAGGTGTGAGCAACGCTATACCGAAGCTCCTGCATACCACCTTAAACACTAAACGCAACGCATAGTAAAAATGCCACGCGTTGCGAATCACTCTTAAACAGTTTGTTAGCCATTTTCAACAGTTAAACACAATGTACTTAGATCACCTTGTCTATCCAATTTTGGAGTGACATTGAACTCTAGCTTTTTACCGCGTGATAATAATTCAAGTTTATATGAAGTAACTTTTATTGAGCTAGTTCCAATATGCCTCCTGAAACCGTCGATAACTCGGTCATCACTTATTGAAGCAGATTCTAATACCTCATCATGAAGATAGTTTTCATCATGCTTTTGATCTCCACTCACTGGTGATAACGTAAACCTTAGAATAGCTAAATCGTTGTCCAACTCAGATTCTGCAAGCTTAACTCCGATATTGTGCCCCGTATTACGATGTTGAAAATAAACACAGGTTTTTCCTTTTCGTAAACTGCGATTCATATTGACTCCATTAGATGGCTAACGCCCTGTTAAGGTGTGAGCAACGCAATACCGATGTCGCCGCATACCGCCTTAAACACTAAACGCAACGCATAGTAAAAATGCCGCGCGTTGCGAATCACTCTTAAACAGTTTGTTAGCTATTGTTTTTCAGACAATATTACTGATAGCTTATCTTCATCCAAATGCTTCTCTAAGCCTGCCATACCTGCAGTAACTTCAGGACTAGTAAACATTTCTTGGCCTGCCACTTGACCTAGGACTTGGAAACTACTTTGGAACGCTAAAGCGCCTTCATAAGCGATAGCATTCTTTGTTTGCTCCAAACATGATTCTGTTGTCAGACGCATGAAAAGATTAGCAACATTTTTGTTTGCTTCTTCCATTTGATCAGATGTAATTGAAGAGATTGTTTTCACCGCTGGATGTGCCGAAGCTGCAGAAAACATCCATTTAACAAGTTCAATCCTGTCGGCCTTAGTGGTGGAACTCACTAAGCATTTGGCCAACTCATCCGAATAAATACCGGCCAATGCGTTACTAGAAACCAAAAAACTCAACAACGAGCCCATAAAGACTTTCTTCATTTAAAATATTCCTTATATACCAATAATAGCTAACGCCCTGTTAAGGGGTGAGCAACGCAATACCAATGCCGCCGCATGCCACCTTAAACACTAAAACCAACGCATAGTAAAAATGCCACGCGTTGCGAATCCCTCTTGAACAGTTTGTTATGTGCGTTCCCTCAGTTTACACAACAACGCTTCTCCACAAATATCTCCATTTAAAATAGTATCAAGTCCCATTGTATAAGGACTCTCAATTAAACCCACTTTATACTCGATCTGGACTAACAACTCCCAAAATGAACTAAGCATGGAGGATATCAGTTCAGTGTTAAATGGATAAAACACCACCTTAGACTGTGAACGATAGTCATTGTGAGAAAGAACCTTGTTTCTGTATTCTTTAATGCGACTATCTTTAAACGTTCCTTTCACTTTTTCTAGCAACCCTGATATTTCGGGGTCTTCTGACAAATTTAGTTCCGTTACTAAAAGATGAAACGATAAGTTCTTATCCTTTCGATTATTAGCGGGATCTAACAAGCGCGATATAGCTAAATAGATACTATCTAGCAAACAAGATTGGAAGCGACTAAATACAAGTACTCCAGTACCGTTTAGAATTTCCTGACTGTCATCTTGCATATAGAGTTGTTTATATAACGTAAGATCAGTGTTTAGGTTACTAAGAATCAGCTTAATTTTTTCTATATCACCTGATTTAGGTAGTCCCATTTATTCCTCCAAGCACATAACGCCTTGTTAAGGGGTGAGCAACGCAATACCGATGCCACCGCATACCGCCTTAAACACTAATACCAACGCATAGTAAAAATGCCACGCGTTGCGAATCCCTCTTGAACAATTTGTTATGTGCGTTGCTCAATTTCTGCTTTATAGAGCTCTGAACCTACAGCTATCTCCCACAAGTACCCATCTGGATCAGAGAAGTAACCTGAAAAACCACCCCAAAACACAGCCTGTCCCTGTTTGACGATTTTCCCACCATTATCCTCAGCTTTTTTCAGCAGACTAAGCACTTCACCAGACGAACGAACATTTCTAGCCAGTGTAATACCGACAAAGCCTGATCCATTTGGTTCAACACCAACATCTTTTGCTAATTCGGATTTGGGAAACAGAGCTAATTCCGGACCATCAATATCCAGAAATACAATTTCATCAGATTGATAATCTGTGCGTTCTAATCCAAGTACGGCTTCATAGAACTTTGCGGAAACCTCGATATTTGATACACCCAATGTAATGATTGATAGTTTTCTCATTTTATCTCCAAGCACATAACGCTTTCTATACGGCTATATACCGCCTTTCAGGCACGCTACCGCCTTCTTTCATTCCAAAAGAAAACTGCATGCTAGCACTTATCTTTATGAAACAAATAGAAAATCAGTATGAATCTGTGTGCTCAACCACGCAATTAGACGGCGTGGTAAAGCCTAATCAGATGTAAGACGCTAAGTTTATAGAACTGTATAAATACCCATGTAAATTTAGTTATGAAAAGTCAGTTTTTGCTTAGCATAAAAGAACATATGATCGCACGTCACTATGCGAAGAAAACCATTGAGAGTTACATCTTTTGGATCAAACGATTCATCGTATTCCACCAGCTCGCTCATCCGTCTAAATTAGCTGAAAACGATGTTGAACGCTTTCTCAGCCATTTAGCGATAGATGAAAAAGTCGCCGTAAAAACACAGGCGCTCGCCCTGAATGCCATCTCTTTCTTGTACCGTGAGTATTTTAGAATGCCACTTTCACTTGATATGCGTTTTCAAAAGTCTCTGACAGAAAAGAAACTGCCAGTAGTGTTAACGAAAGCTGAAGTAAGGCGCTTCGTTCAGCATATCGATCCAAAATACAAACTACATATACAGTTACTCTATGGGTCAGGGCTAAGAGTCATGGAGTGTCTACGGCTAAGAATACAAGATATCGATTACGACTACGGAGCCATTCGTGTTTGGCAAGGAAAAGGGGGCAAAAACCGAACCGTCACACTCGCAAAGGAGCTCCACGCCCCCTTAAAAGCACAAATGAACTTAGCTCGCGACTACTATCAAAAAGATCGTCATGTTGCGGGCTATGCTGGTGTGTATATTTCAGATGGGCTGAGAAGAAAATACCCTGATGCGGAGCTAGATTTCAACTGGCACTTTCTATTTCCATCAACAAAATTAAGCCCAGACAAAGATACTGGGGAATTAAGGCGTCATCACATCAATGAAAGTGCTATCCAACGAGCAGTAAAGCGTTCAGCCAAAGATGCAAGTATCGAGAAGACCGTTACTTGCCATACTTTACGCCATAGTTTTGCGACTCATTTGTTAGAGTCAGGCGCTGATATTCGAACGGTTCAAGAACAACTTGGACACACAGATGTGAAAACAACCCAGATCTACACACACGTCATTGAGCGCGGCGCGGGTGGAGTGTTGAGTCCGTTATCAAACTTATAGAAAAACGAAAGCCACCGTACTGGTGGCTTCATAATTAGATTTGTGTTTAGCTGCGCTCCCCCAGTTTGACATTACCTTTCGAGTCAAACCACAGCGCTTCAGAACGACGCCGTCCAAGTAACATTGGACCATCATCGTAGAACAAAAAGTTCTTCCAGTACTTTTTAAAAATCGACCATTTAGTTTCAATCACGTTGTACTTCTCGTAGCAAAAATAAACCGTGACGTCGTCTTGCCAATCAATAAAAGTAATCACTTCTTCAGGAAGCCCTTGTTCGTCGTCTTCCCATGCAGCCATCCAATCAACCTCTTGTGACCAGTTCTGCTCTTTCATTGGCCAATCAGACGAGCTCAAGCGGTCCATATCAGGACTTTGTGCACTGACGTTCTCTTTCCAAAACTGCGCTGCACGTGCCTGACTCATCGGCTTGATAAAAGCGAGGTCTTCTTCTGGCACAGGCATCGACTGGTGAGTAAAAATCCATTTTCTTTGGTATTCGTCCAAAGGCAAATAAGACATTCAGTCTCCTTTTTTACGACTTCAGCCAACCTTTCTCGGTGGCACCTTCAATCAGTTCTTTGGCTTTGTCCCATAACGTGGCAGAGCCAAGTTCAATTCTTTTGTTAACGGTTAACGCTTGTTCTCGCGTTACCCCATTTTCTATCCAGCTTTGGCCATCATTATGATAGTTCAGTAGCATAGGAATAAGGCGATCCAGCGCCTTAGCATATTTGGCATCGTCAGTTTGTGCGGCTTCAAACTCATTCCACAAAGCAAGTAATTCGCTACTTTGGTCACTTGGCAGCATGCCAAACAACCGCTCTGCGGCTTTCAATTCTTTTTCTTCTTGCTCTTTTGAGGCTGCAACATCATAAACAAAGGTGTCGCCCGCGTCGATCTCTACCACATCATGGATAAGCAGCATTTTCATCACTCGACCAATATCGACAGGTGCATTCGCGTGCTCTTGCATCAACACAGCCATTAAAGCAACATGCCAACTATGTTCACCACTATTTTCTAAGCGACCCTCAGCACTTTTAACACGGGTTCTACGCAGCACGCTTTTCAGTTGATCGAGTTCAATCAATAACGCTAATTGCTTTTCCAGTCTTTCCATTTATCAAGCCTCTGCCTTCCAATTCGGGTTGGTCAAGGACGTCAGCACGTGATCTTGCCACTCACCATTGATCAACAAATATTCCTTTGCATAGCCTTCTTTCTCAAAGCCAACATGCTGTAGCACCGCTTCGCTGCGTGTGTTGTGTGGCATGTAACCCGCTTGAATGCGATGCATTTTTTGCACATCAAACATATAATCGCATGCCATTTTCAACGCGCGGCGCATATAGCCGTTTCCTTGAGCCTCTTCTGCGAGCGAGTAACCCACGTTACATGTATGAAAAGGAAAGCGAGTCAGGTTGCTGAAAGAAAGTGTTCCGAGCATTTTACCAGAATCGGCATGAACAAGCAGACAATAATAGCCTAAGCCCATACGGTGGAGCTCTTTCAACTTGATCAGCTTTTGCAGCCAGCCATTAACAGAATAGAAAGCTTCCTCGCGTTTAGGTTCATAGGGTTTTAAATATTCTCTGTTCGCTTGAAAATACGCAGCGATCATATCGGCATCACCAATATCTGCAGTGCGTAGAAGCAAGTCGCCGTTCAACTTGTGAACGGCGATTGAGGAGCTTTTATCTTCCATTATTATTGACAACTTCCATTTGATTCCAGATAAGTTCTTGCTGGTACTCTAGCTTTTGCTGAAGCCACAATTTTGCGATCGCCTTAGGCTTTTCGAATACCATAATCACGCAGTTTGTTCGCAATCGAGGTATGCGAAACATTCAATCGCTTCGCAAGCTTACGACTTGAAGGGAAAGATTGATACAAACGCTCTAAGATTTGCGATTCGTAATCTCGCATAATTTCGTCCAACGAACCATCTAAGTTCAACGTTGCTGAGCCACCGCCCATTGCTTGAGGTTGCGGTAGATTGAAGTTATCCGCTTTCAACAAGCTACCCTCCATTTCCGTCAACGCGCGAAGCACCATGTTATCTAGCTGACGCATATTACCAGGCCATTGATAGTTCGCTAACGCATCAACCAATTCATCATCAAATTCTGGCTTATCAATGCCCAATTGTTGCGCGTGTTTCGTGACGAATAAATCCAGCAACGGCGCGACGTCGTTTGAACGCTTGCGCAGAGGAGGAATATTCAAGGTGAGCACATTGAGACGATAGTATAAATCTTCGCGGAACTGCCCTGCCTCGGCTAACTCGGCAAGGTTATGTTTTGTTGATGCGATAATACGAACATCGACATGCATTTCATCTTCAGCACCAACACGACGGAAATTTCCATCTTGCAAGAAGCGCAACAGTTTAATTTGCAGATGCGAACTCATTTCACCGATTTCATCGAGGAACACCGTACCACCGTTTGCTTGTTCGAATATGCCTTTGTGGCCAAGTTCATGATTGAATGAACCAGGGGCATGACCAAACAGTTCCGTCTCTGCGACATCATCAGGCATAGAAGCACAGCTAAGTACTAGGAATGGTTTGTTCGCACGACCAGAGCGGCTATGGCACGCTTTTGCTAGCATTTCCTTACCAGTACCAGTCTCACCTTCAATTAACAACGGTTGGTCAAGCACAGAAAGTTTCTTTGCTTGATTGATCAATGCTTTGTGGCGATTGGATAAACCGACAAAATGCTCGAAACCCAATTGGTTTTGTAACGGCAATGTCTCTTCGATTTGCACGCCATGCTGGCTTGAACGAATGGTCATTAGCGTACTGGCGAGCGTGGAGTTTTGAGCTTCATCTTTGATATAAACCGGCATCAACTCGAGGATATAATCCAAACCATCGATGACAAGGCTTTCTCTGGTACGGGCATTCACTCCTTCTGTCCAACGATTAAAGCGCACACTTGGCAATAGCATACCAATTTGTGTGCCAATCACATCTTGCTTATGTTGCCCAAGCAGAGAAAGTGCAGACATGTTTGCCATGTCTACCGCGCCTTTCAGATCGATGGCAAAGACCGGATCAGGTAAGTTATCCACCAATGAAAGCAGCTCCGTATTGTGGCGCTCCATTGGCATAAATTGGATTTTACGTACGTCTTTAACCCCCGGAATACGGCGGATTTCGGCCATCAACTCACTGAAAGTATCAAAATCGATATCTGGGCAGTTCAGGTAGATGATGCCACTGATATCAATTTCGATACCACGTAAGTCGATGCTTTTAGACGCTAAAATATCGAGCAATTCTCGGGTTAAACCGAGTCTATCTTCACAAAAGACTTCAAGACGCACTTAAAATATCCCAATTCACAACTGTCAGGAAAAGTTGACAGTAGTTTCTACCAAGCTTGGAATGGCGTCAAGCAATCCTCACCGTCAAAGGTGATATTGATTACGGTTTCATCATGATTGATGCAACTTTCGCCACCACTTCTTTACGAATAGCGCCGAGTTTCACTTGTCTCTCAGGGTACCAAGGCAATGGGCGAAGCAATGACATGGATTTCAAACCTAGGCGTGCGGTGAGAATACCCACTCCCAAGCCTTGCCCTGCTCGAGCAGACACCTTTCCTGCGAGGTCCATCGACATCAAATCCATGCTCGCATCGATCGCCAGTTCACTTGCACCAGCCGCCGCCATATTCACAAAAACCGCACGAAGTAGCTTGATTCGGGATGCGTACCCAAGTTCAACGCCATAGACTTTCGAGAGATTATCGATCATTTTGAAATTACGCCACGCCACTAACAACATGTCAGCCGCTGCTAGTGGACTAACGGCAACTAACGCAGCTGACTCTGTCGCATGCTGTGAGACAATTTTGGTCGCGAGTTTATCTTGCTGACTGACAACCATTGAGTCGTACATTTCTAGGATTTCGGCATCGCTGTGTGCTGGATTCACGCTATTCTTCCAACGATCGAAGCCCGGATTTTCAGCAAGTACACCACTTTGCTCAGCCACTTTTTCACAAAATACTTTGCCTTTGCCAACGCTTTGACTGTCGATAAGAGCCTCACTTTCTTCCTGCACGCTAAAGTGGTTGCGAAGTTTGCGTAGCTTCCATAGTTCTTTACCTAACGCTCCTAAACCAAAAGAGGCAATAGTGGAGATAAAGCCAGCCCAGCCCAATGCAAGCCAATCTGCAGTTTGCACAGCCGTGACAATCGAATCCACCGCCTGCCACCCGACCAGACCAGCAAAGGTGGCAAATAACCCTGTTGTAAACCATTTACGCCCAGGTTTTGGACGAATCACATGTTCAAGCTGTAATTCTTGCTCGGTGTCTTCCGGTTGCTCTTCTATTTCAACAGCAACGAAAGTCTCGTTTTCCGAGAATGTCTTTTGCGCCGTAAACTCTGGCGATACATCCTCTTCCTCACTGTGCATAACCTTTTCAGAGAAGACTTGTTTTTGTTTTAGCTCGCTCATTTCAATTTGTCTCCCAGTAGGTATTCAAGTGCTTTGTCTAGACGAATATGCTTCATCGGCTCATCACTTTCTGATGACATAGGTCGGAAAGACGTAAAATCAAAGCCACTGTTTTGCCAATAAACAGCATTCGGAAGTTTCTTTGGTACTTCCCCAGGGAACATCGTTATCGCCTCCCCTTCTATGGTTGTCCCTTGTAGGGCTGGAACCGTTTTATCCCCCGAAGTGATAAAGCCAGATGTCGTTGCTTGAATAGAGGCAATACTCATGCAGCTCATTTCAATGTTCTCGTAAGAAGCCGTTTGCCACGCAGGATGCACCATTTGTTGCAGCAAAGAAACAAGTTGAGGATGCTGATCTGGCGTCACATGGTCAGCCTTCGTCGCAGCGAACAGTACTTTATCGATTTTTGGCGAGAACAAGCGGCGTAAGAAGCTACTCCGACCATAACGAAAACTGTGCATGATCTGCTCAAGTGCTTGGCGCATATCATAAAAAGCTTCATCACCCGCATTTAATGGTTGCAGGCAATCCACCAGCACGATTTGGCGATCAAATGTCGCAAAGTGGTGTTTGTAGAATGCTTTCACGACCTTTTGTTGATATTCGTGAAAACGCGCTTCTAGCATCGCTAAATTGCTGCCTTTTACCGTTTTTCCTTCGGCCTCTAATTGACAGGGGAAAAATTGCAGAACAGGTGCGCCTGCAAGCTCTCCAGGCAAAACAAATCGTCCCGGCTGAACCCAGTGCAAGCCAGACGCTTTACACGCATGCAAATAATCGGTGTAAGCCTGTGAGACTCTCTCTAGCTTTTTCTCATTGACGTCCGCATTGAGGTCGACTTGGTCTAACTCTTCTAGCCAAGCTTGAGCAAGCTCGCTACGTTGCCCTTTTAACGCTTCAAATTGCGTCTGCGACCATGTCGCAAAATCCATATCAAGTAGTGGTAAGTCCAATAACCACTCGCCCGGATAGTCGATGATGTCAACGTTCAGTACCGCCGTTTTACTCAGCAGTTTTTTGGTGGTTTTATTTGGCTTGTATTTTAGAGCCAGACGAATCTCACTGACGTCACGAGTCGGTACTGGCCATTGAGGCGGCATTGCGTGAATTTGGTTCATCGCATCATCGTAAGCAAAACGCGGTACCATCATATTGGCTTGAGGCTCACGCTTCGCGCCAATCAAGCGCTTATCACGCGCCGCTGTCAGCAGCGGCAAGTTGTCGTGTGTTGCTGTATGCAGTAATTGATTAACCAGAGAAGTAATAAAGGCGGTTTTACCCGCACGAGACAAGCCAGTCACTGCGATTCGCACGTTAGAATCCATTCCTCGGCTGATAAAGTCATTCACTTCTTGCGTTATTCTTTTCATACTTTTTATTTATCTCATCAATTCTTGCTACGCAGTGTAATTTTATCAACCTTAATCAAAGATGAACAAAGTATTCACGACAAAATTTACCTACGTCAAAAACACAAAAGCCTCTGAGAATATCAGAGGCTTAGTGATTCTATCTGCACTAGGGCAATCTAATCGTCTTCTATCAACTTGTAGATAACGAATAGGCAGACTTCTAGAATCAGCCACAACACACAAGTGATGGTGACGTATTTTTCATCGAAGATACTGATGCCGTGAAGAATCAAGTCGTAGCCAACAAAGCTACCGATCACAACAGCAAGAACTATTTGTAGAATTTGAATAAAACGAGGCATGCCGTCTCCTAATCATGGTCAGCATAACAGTGAGATTTGCTATGCCTATAAGTTTATATTTGATTATATAGACAAAAAGTGCAGCTTTCGCTGCACTTTTGTCAAATGTTTGCTAGGTAAATCAGCACTTTGTCACATTCTCCCAATTGAGACGTTCGAATGATGACCAAGTCTCTTACGCTTCCATCTCTTGGATTTTCACTTTCCAAGTGTCAGGACCGATCTGGTGAGCGTTCGTACCATTAGAATCGACGGCAACCGTTACAGGCATATCTTCGACTTCAAACTCGTAAATCGCTTCCATACCTAGGTCTTCGAATGCTACCACGCGAGCTTTCTTGATTGCTTTCGCGACAAGGTATGCTGCGCCGCCAACGGCCATGAGGTATACCGCTTTGTGGTTCTTGATCGACTCAACCGTCGCAGGGCCACGTTCCGCTTTACCAATCATCCCCATGATGCCGGTTTCTTCTAACATCATGTCGGTGAACTTATCCATACGCGTTGAGGTTGTTGGGCCTGCAGGACCTACTGCCTCATCACCGACGGCATCGACCGGACCAACGTAGTAAATGAACTTGCCTTTGAAATCAACACCAGCAGGTAGACCTTCGCCACTTTCTAGCATGCCTTGAATACGTTTATGCGCAGCATCACGACCGGTCAAGATCTTGCCTGACAGAAGAACCGTTTCACCAGTCTTCCACTCTTGGACCTCTTCTTTGGTTACTGTATCTAGGTTAACACGACGTGTATTTGCGCCCGCTTCCCAAGTAATGTCTGGCCAATCTTCTAGCTTCGGTGGCGTTAGCTCTGCTGGGCCATTGCCATCAAGCGTGAAGTGAACGTGGCGTGTTGCTGCACAGTTCGGGATCAAACACACTGGTTTTGAAGCCGCGTGCGTTGGCGCCGTTTTGATTTTTACATCAACAACCGTTGTTAAACCGCCTAGGCCTTGCGCACCGATGCCCAACTTGTTTACGCGATTGAAGATATCAAGGCGAAGCTCTTCTTCTGCGTTTTGAGGACCACGGTCAATTAAGTCTTGAATATCGACGTGCCCCATCAGAGATTCTTTTGCCAATACCGCAGCTTTTTCAGCGGTACCGCCGATACCAATGCCAAGCATGCCCGGTGGACACCAACCTGCGCCCATTGCTGGTAGGGTTTTCTCTACCCATTCTGCAATGTCGTCAGATGGGTTTAGCATCACCATCTTGGTTTTGTTTTCAGAGCCGCCGCCTTTCGCCGCGATTTGAATTTCGACTTTATCGCCTGGCACCATGTTGATATGCACAACGGCTGGCGTGTTGTCTTTGGTATTGATTCGCTTACCTGCTGGGTCCATCAGAACCGAAGCACGCAATGGGTTATCCGGATTTGTGTACCCCTGTCGAACGCCCTCATCCACCATTTGCTGTACTGTCATGTCGGTTGAGTCCCATTGGACGCCCATACCGATGTTCACAAAACAGGTGACGATGCCGGTGTCTTGACAGATCGGTCGGTGACCTTCAGCAGACATACGGGAGTTAATTAAGATTTGCGCAATCGCATCTTTCGCGGCTTGGCTCTCTTCTCGATGGTAGGCTTTTTCAAGGGCTTGAACAAAGTCTAGCGGGTGGTAGTAAGAAATATACTGTAGCGCATCAGCAACACTGCTGATGACATCCTGCGTGCGTATTACCGTCATTGCATGCCTCATTATTGTTATGCTTTGCTTCCATTATTGGCTGGCTTCTTTCGTGTTTGTTGAGCTTATTGCTCTAAATGAGCTTCGTTTTATGTGAACAAATTGTCGAACGGCTGATATCGACACACGATTAAATGAAGTCGCCTTCCATATAGTAAAACCACCTCAAACCCTTGTATAGAGGTAGTTTGGCGCTATACCCAAATAACCCCCATATACAAGTTCATAGTGGCGCCACTTAAAGAACTCAGTAAGTGAATCGTTGTAAAACACTTACGAAAGTTCAAACGCAAAGCACTCTTAAAGCAGTGGCTTGCTCCCGAAGGGCGAGTTGCTTTGGCTCGCATACAGTGTTGACGATTCTTGATTTAGACCCACTAAAACATGCGAATCGTCGTCGCGTATGCGAACCAAATCATTCTCGCTGAATCATGTATCTAGAGATTATTTGGGTATAGTGGCGTTTATGATACTCTTGCAGCCCATGACATGCCATGCAGTGAACGAACTCTTTGTCACAATTTAAACAAATGAACAACATGGATACGCAATTGCTTGATTTTAAGGCATTGGATTACGCCGACGACCTCACCATTTCCCTATTTTCTTGTATCGAACACCAACCTTGGGCGATGCTTTTACGCTCCGCTTCTGAGACCCATATCGACAGCCGATTTGACGTGTTGGTGGCCAACCCAATCGCAACGCTAGAGACAGTCGCTGGCGATACGCAAATCAAAACAGACACGCAAGAGTACGCCTCTCAAGATGACCCGTTTTCGCTGTTAGACGAGCTTCAACAACAGCTTCTCCCCAATCTTGAACTCGGTAGTCAATGGGATCTGCCGTTTGTAGGCGGTGCACTTGGCTACTTCAGTTACGATTTAGGCCGTAGGGTCGAATCTATGCCGGAGTTCGCAGCCAAAGATCTACAAACACCAGATATGGCAGTTGGTCTGTATGAATGGGCTTTGGTTGTCGATCATAAGTTGAAGACCGCGATCCTTGTTGGCCAAAACACGCAAGCCGCATGGCAATGGCTAAACGAACAAGTACCTGACACGGCAGAAGGCTTTCAGCTAGAAGGTGACTGGCAGTCCAACATGACGCCAGCGTCTTACGCTTCACGTTTTGATCGTGTTCAAGAATACTTGTTGAGTGGCGACTGTTACCAAATCAACTTGGCGCAGCGCTTTAATGCTCCTTATCAAGGAAGCGAGTGGCAAGCGTATTTAAAGCTGGAAGCGGCAAACCAAGCGCCCTTCTCAGCATTTATTCGTATGCCAAAATCTACGCTGTTGAGTATTTCTCCAGAACGATTCTTGGAACTGAAAGACAACGTTATCGAGACCAAACCAATCAAAGGCACTCGACCACGCGGTGCGGATACCCTTCAAGACCAAGCCAATGCGCAGGATTTACAAACCGCAGAGAAAGATCAGGCAGAAAACTTGATGATTGTGGACTTGCTGCGTAATGACATTGGGCGTGTTGCTTCTCCAGGTAGTGTCCATGTGCCAAAGTTGTTTGATATTGAGAGCTTCCCTGCCGTTCACCATTTGGTGAGTACCATTCGAGCCAATCTAGATCCGCAATATTCCGCGGCGGATTTGCTTCGAGCTTGCTTCCCAGGCGGTTCAATCACCGGAGCACCTAAAGTCCGTGCGATGCAAATCATTGAAGAACTAGAACCGCATCGTCGCAGCGCTTACTGTGGCAGTATTGGTTATATCTCACGCCATGGTCGTATGGATACCAGCATCACTATTCGAACTCTCGTTGCAGAAAAAAACAAACTGTATGCATGGGCTGGCGGCGGTGTGGTGGCTGACAGTGATTGTGCCTCGGAATATCAAGAAACCTTAGACAAGCTTTCGAAAATTCTACCAGCGCTAAAGTAAAAGTTAACGTGGAAGAAACTAAACTAAAAACGGCTCTGTTGTTCTCACAGAGCCGTTTGTTTTTATTCTACTAGCGCTATTCTTTGAGCCACTTACACATCACTTGTTCGATATCTGCCGCGGTGTAGGGCTTGGTAAGGATGTCATCCATACCAGATTCGATGCACTTTTTCCTTTCTTCTAACGTCGTCCCCGCTGTGAGTGCAATAATGGGATTGTTAAAGCCATCCTCTCTTAGGTGAACCGTGGCTTCATACCCATCCATCTCTGGCATTCGACAATCCATGAATATCAATTCGTAGTCTTTGTTTTTAACGGCCTCCAACGCCTCCAAGCCGTTATTTTTTAGATCTGGTATGATATCGAGTTTTTTAAGCATTTGAGTGACGATGACCTGATTCATTCGAATATCATCTACAACTAAGATGTTTCTTCCTGCCAACTCAATTTGTCGACTGGTTGCCTCCGACCCGGCTAAATTTGCGGGCGCTTCTCCTCGTTTAAGCGGTACCACGACTTGGAACGTTGTCCCTTTGCGTGGCTCGCTGACAAAGCTGATCTGCCCTTTCATCAGATCGACAAGGTTCTTACAAATCGCCAAACCTAAACCTGACCCTTCAAAACTGCGCTTTGTAGAGCGGTCTGCTTGAACAAAAGGATCAAACAACGCTTGTTGTGCTTCTAACGGAATACCAATGCCGGTGTCTTCTATTTCAAAATGTGCAAAGCCATTGTTCCATTCGACACGCAGCACCACACCTCCGAGTTGAGTAAACTTAATCGCATTACCGATTAGGTTAACCAAGATCTGGGTAATCCGCTCAAAATCTCCGACCAAAAACTCTGGGATCCCGAGTTTCTTATCAATAGAGAAATGAATGCGCTTCTCGGCAGCTTTAGCCGCAAATACGCCTGTTAATGCATCCTCTAGCGCTTTCCAAGCAAAAACTTTATCGATGATTTCCATCATCCCAGCGTTCATCTTACTGAAGTCGAGCAAGTCGTTGATGATGACTCTAAGTAGGTCCCCAGAATGCGTAAGATTACTCAGATACTGTTGTTGCTCATCCCCAAGGGCGGTCTTACTCAGCAGATCGGCACTGCCGAGCACACCATTTAGCGGCGTTCTTAGCTCATGGTTGATCATGGCAACGAACTCTTTGGTCGCCTTCTCGGAGGCTTCGGCACGCTTACGCAGTTCAACCTCACGTTCTAAGCTCAAATGACGACTAATAACGCCATGAACCAAGTCTGAAACCAATACCATTTGCTTAGAAATAAACTCCTGATCGACTTGATCAAGCGCAACAGAAAAGATCAACTCACCAAGAATGTTGGCGTCTATTGTAATTGGGAGATAGAGAGCATTCCCGTTCCAATGCGGTTTATTGACGATAGGCGCAGCATGCGCTAACGCCAAATGTCCAAATTGATGCCGACGTAATGAGCTCAAACGCTCAGCTTCTAAATACAGATAAGCACCCGACACAACAGAGTTTGATGTCAGCTGTTCCAAGAAACTGGCAATCATGGTTTCATCGAAGGTGCTAGAAAGGAAAGTACGTCCGAACCTAATCAAGGTGGCATCGATTTGCTCTTCGAACTCAAATTTGCGCAGATCTTTCTCTGACTTCATCTCGAGCTTTTTTAGCGCCACACTTAACTGTTGGTTAGATTCATACAGTTCTAAACTCTTTTGCTCTAACAGTGATTCAGCGGCTTTACGCGACGCGACTTCTCGCTTGAGTTTCCTTTCTAATGAGGAATTTCCCGTCATATTTGGTTATTGAGCCTCCAGCCAAAAACGCACTTGGCTTCCATCTTCCGATTGATTCTGATGTTTAATTTTTATCGTTTCATTAAAGTGCTGAGCGCACCCTTGTATTAAACCAAAGCAAACATGAGCCATACAGCGCGCGCTTCGATAGTCAAACACCATTTCCGATTCTGTCTCACTAATAAAGTCAAATTGCGGGGGATTTGCATCGGGATAGAGTTTCTTCACTTCCACGTGAATGAAGTCCTCTACATGGCGCACGAATTGGAACGTCGTGCTGCACTGCTGCAGGCTGGCGTGATTCGGAATCGATTTGAGTAGATTCTGGAAGACACACTCACCAAACACTTGTTGAAGCGTTTCTGGGGGAATATCAGACACTTTACTGAGATTAACGATCAACTTAACAAGGTCTCGATGATCATAACTGCCTACTGAGGTGTAAATACCTTCATCGTTAGATAAATCCAAAACCTGATCGAGAACCTCAAGACCAAACTTCTCTTCCACTAACTCCATGAACTCCGTGAAAATGATTCCTTTCATCGTATTCAGCTAACCTTATAGCGACGTCTTAAAATAAAGAATGGTGTATAACGCTATAAGTTTCAAATTAATATAATACGAATCTATTCGTCAGCTGACTTCTTAAGGACTCCGATTTGGTCATTGATAAAACGACATTGTTGCAAAACTTCCAATTCCATTTACCGACAGGCTATCACCAAGAGTCTTTGGGGCGATTAGCACATTTGAAAGACACCTCACTTCGTGATGCCGCGGTGTTAATTGGCTTTGTTGAGAGAAAAGAAGGGATGCAAGTGATTTTGACCAAGCGAGCCGAACATTTACGACACCATCCTGGCCAAATTAGCTTCCCAGGGGGAAAATATGAGACAGAAGATCACACTCTTGTGAATACGGCACTGCGAGAAGCCGAAGAAGAAATTGGTATTCATGAAAAGCATATAAAGGTATTTGGTCAGCTGCCAAAGCTGCCAACGATTAGCCAATTTAATGTGACACCGTTTTTGGCCTTCATTTCTCCAGACTACACAACGCAAATTGACCCCAACGAAGTTGCCTCAGTTTTTGAAGTCCCAGCCAATCATATTTTAAATCCTGAAAAGCTATACAGTTCAAAATTCAACCTAAGAAACACTAGTCATCGCGTCTTTGCCATCCCATATCAACAGCATTTTATTTGGGGAATGACCGCACAGATCATCGAATCCATGCAAAAACACATCATTTCTAAGTAACTGCTTTATCAATATTAAGCTGACTTTAAAACCAAACATCATGTGCATCTATATTAATAAAAAGTTATTTTTCAAACATCAATTCACATTAGTTTAATTTGATTTTTATAAGGCAAACGCTTGCGGTGAGAAAAATTTATACAACAACCGCTTCAGATAAGTTTTTCTAATTTCACTCATTAGCAATTATCACGTGTAGCACGCCATTTTCGTGATAAAAAGCAGATTTTTGACATATCATTCAATAAGCTCGAGCAATACATGATTTAGATCTAATTTTCCTAGTGCAAAATCTTGCAAAATCGCTCCCGACTTATTTCCTGTTCCCAAAATGAGTAACTCAAAAATGAATACAACTACTACTGCGGCTTCAACCGCACAATCGTCTAGTAAGTTTTCTTACAAAGACTTCACCTGGTGTTTGTCCCTATTTGGTACAGCAGTAGGTGCAGGTGTACTTTTCCTTCCAATTAAAGCAGGTGCTGGCGGTTTCTGGCCATTAGTTATCCTTGCTCTAATCGCGGCACCAATGACTTGGTTCGCACACAAATCTCTCGCTCGTTTCGTACTTTCTGCGAAAAACCCTGAAGCTGATATCACTGACACAGTAGAAGAGCACTTCGGTAAGACAGGCGCAAACCTTATTACTTTTGCATACTTCTTCGCTATCTACCCTATCGTACTTATCTACGGTGTTGGTATCACAAACACGGTTGACTCTTTCCTAGTTAACCAAATGGGTATGGAATCTATTCCTCGCTGGCTACTTTCTGGCGCGTTAATCGCTGCGATGACTGCGGGTGTAGTATTCGGTAAAGAGCTAATGCTGAAAGCAACATCAGCAATGGTTTACCCTCTAGTATTTGTTCTACTAGCACTGTCTTTCTACCTAATTCCTGATTGGAATACATCAATGATGGAAGTGTCTCCAAACTGGGGCGAAATGCCTTCAATCGTTTGGCTAGCAATTCCAATCATCGTATTCTCATTCAACCACAGCCCAATCATCTCTCAGTTCTCTAAAGAACAACGTCGTGTATACGGTGATGACGCAGTTAAGAAGACTGACTCTATCACTGGCGGCGCAGCGATGATGCTGATGGGCTTTGTAATGTTCTTCGTATTCTCTGTAGTGCTTTCTCTATCTCCAGAGCAACTAGCAACTGCGCAAGAGCAAAACATCTCAGTTCTTTCTTACCTAGCGAACGTTCACGAATCACCACTGATCTCTTACATGGGCCCATTGGTTGCATTCGCAGCAATCACTTCTAGCTACTTCGGTCACTTCCTAGGTGCTCACGAAGGTCTAGTAGGCCTAATCAAGTCTCGCTCTGAATCTCCTAAGAGCAAGATTGAAAAAGCGTCTCTTATCTTCATCGTTGTGACGACTTGGATTGTTGCTATCGTTAACCCAAGCATCCTAGGCATGATTGAAACGATGGGTGCACCAATGATTGCAGCTATCCTATTCTTGATGCCTGTATTCGCGATGCAGAAAGTGCCAGCAATGGCGAAGTACAAAACTTCAGCACCTGTACAGATTTTCACAGCAATCTGTGGTCTTGCGGCAATTAGTTCTGTAATCTACGGCGCTCTTTAATCACTGCTCTTTTATAAAGCATGATTAATCCAAGAATATAACGATAATAAAAAGCCTCCCAACTCCCCTTGGGAGGCTTTGTTCTGAGGTAATCGATATGATTAGTGTTTTTGATATCTATAAGATCGGTGTTGGTCCTTCAAGCTCACATACTGTAGGTCCAATGAAAGCGGGTAAAGAGTTTATTGATGACCTTCGTGCGATGGGAAAACTGCGCGACATCACTAAAATCACCGTTGACGTTTATGGTTCACTATCACTGACAGGGAAAGGTCACCACACGGATATCGCCATCATCATGGGTCTTGCAGGCAACTCCCCTGAGAAAGTTGATATCGACTCTATTCCGGGCTTCATCGCTCGAGTAGAAGAAACTGAACGCCTTCCTGTTGGCATGCACTGTCACACAGTATCGTTCCCGAAAGACGGTGGTATGAACTTCCATACTACTAACCTTGAGCTACATGAAAACGGCATGCAGATCCACGCGTGGATCGAAGACGAAAAAGTGTACTCAAAGACTTACTACTCTATCGGTGGCGGCTTCATCGTTGATGAAGAAAACTTCGGTAAAGAGATTGAGAACCCAATCAAGGTTCCTTACGAATACACAACAGCAGAAGAGCTCGTTAACCAGTGTAAAGAAAGTGGTCTTTCTATTAGTGCACTTGTGATGAAAAACGAACACTCTCTTCACTCTGATGAAGAAACTCGTACATACTTCGCGAACATCTGGCGCACCATGCGCGAATGTATGGATCGTGGTATGAACGAAGAAGGTATTCTGCCTGGTCCACTACGCGTACCTCGTCGTGCAGCAGCACTTCGTCAGCAACTGCTTACTTCTGAAAAAACAACAAACGATCCAATGTCGGTTGTTGACTGGGTAAATATGTTCGCTTTCGCAGTAAACGAAGAGAACGCAGCAGGTGGTCGTGTTGTGACTGCACCAACAAACGGCGCATGTGGCATCATCCCTGCGGTACTGGCTTACTACGACAAGTTCATCCAAACCGTGACTGAAAAAGATTACATCCGTTACTTCGCCGCTTCTGGCGCGATCGGTGGTCTTTACAAACGCAACGCGTCTATCTCTGGCGCAGAAGTTGGCTGTCAGGGTGAAGTTGGCGTTGCATGTTCTATGGCAGCAGCAGGCCTTGCTGAGCTTATGGGTGGTAGCCCTGAGCAAGTATGTATGGCTGCAGAAATCGCAATGGAGCACAACCTAGGTCTAACGTGTGACCCAGTTGCTGGTCAGGTACAGGTTCCGTGTATCGAGCGTAACGGTATCGCGGCAGTAAAAGCGATCAACTCAACTCGTATGGCACTGCGTCGCTCATCTGCACCGACAGTTTCTCTAGATAAGGTTATCGAAACTATGCTAGAGACAGGTAAAGACATGAACGCAAAATACCGTGAGACATCTCAAGGCGGCCTAGCAGTAAAAGTTATCTGCTAATCTCCCAACCTCTCCCATCAGAAGCCCGAGCAACTCGCTCGGGCTTTTTTTCGCCTAAAGATTTTTCCCCATGTAAAATCTCTCTGGATTGAGCTTTATAAAAAAATCTAAAATTGTCACTATATCCAGAAGTTTAGGATATGCCCGTAGAAGGTCACATACCTGCTATCTCAATATTGATAACGTATTCAAAAATTAATCCTGGAGCGCTTTAACACATGATTAGGTTTGAACTTGGAAACCAAATCTGCGTTTGCTTGTCCGAAAAAGAACTTTCATTACAGCTCAATAACTCCATCCACTCTTCTATTCCCGTAAGCAGAATCGAATACTTAATCCTTAGCACCATTGCCGCTTTTGGGAGCTTAAACGCGCCTATTAGCCAGAGGAAAATCGAAAAGAAGTTGTCAGCGCAACATCACTTGATGTTGCCGGAAAATGGATTTAAAAACGCTGTTGCGTCCATAAGGAAAAAGTTCAGGCAACTAACAAAGAATCATATAGAGACCCAAAAGTCTCTCATCGAAAACATTCACCGAAAGGGATATTTTGTGCCATACGATAGCCAACACGCACAAAAAGATGGGCTTCTTCAACAAGCGAGAATCCACCAGCAAGCCGTTCATAGCGTAAGAATGGCCGCCGCTATTTGCTTACGTAGTAGAGCGCTATACCTGAATTTGTTGTGCTTTATTGGCTTTACCATCGCGCTGTATATTGCCATTTGTTTTTACAGCATCGGGACGATTGTTAAGCAAAACTATTTTGATGATGCAATGAACTTCGCACAAGATCTCGCTCAACAGAGTTGTTTTGGGCATGAAGACCAATTAAAAGGCTTATTTGATAATGTTCAATTAGTCGAGTCAGCATTGATGATCGACAAGCACAACATTCGCTGTCTAGTCACGCCAGAAGCAGTGGTCCCAGTGAACAAAAAAGACAGAGAAAGCTGGTTAAACAACGAAAGCTACACAACCCATTCGTTTTTATTTAACGGTGCACAAGTCCTCGTCAGAGTAAAAAACGTGAATGTATCAAATAGCTTTGAGAGCCATATGTCTCGCATGTTTTTGTCTGGCATGAAAGTGTGTACCAATACTGGCACAGCGCTAGAAATTGGCGATACCAACGGGCAATCGTTCTTGTATAACGTCAACGAAAACGGTTACAAAGAGGTGTATTACGTAAAAGGGCCTATTAGTAGCATCCTTGTTTTGAGCTTTATTCTAATGCTTGCCTTTAGACATAAGAAACTCCGCTCGTTAGCCACTTACCTTTGGGCTATCCGTCAGTTCAATCTCAAACTTGAACCTATCCACAACACATCAAATCGACAGAATATCCACTATGAAGTCCTATCGCGCTTTAAGGTTAAAAACACTCAAAAGTTTATTGAGTCATTAATCGCCAATGGATTTCTAATCAATCATACCTTATTGGTCATCAGGCTCGTGTATGGCAAATCAAAATCCTTACTCGCTCCTCTGAGTATCAACGTGTGCCCTTCTCTACTGGAGAAACGTAATTTCACACGCCTGTATCGCTTATTGGCTCAATTGGACTGTTCACTTCTGACGATTGAAATCACAGAAAATGCGTCGATGTACTATACGCAGGAGATCTTCAATAACATCAACAAGCTCAAAGCCATCGGGTGCAAAATCAGCATTGATGATTTCGGGACTGGTAACAACAATGTCGAGCTCATCAGTCAAATTACGCCAAGTTATCTCAAGATTGACCGTTTGTTTGTTATCAACCTGAAGCAAGACGACAAAAAAGTAGAGACGTTACGTCAGCTTATTGCGATGGGACACACATACCACTGTGCAGTCATCGTGGAAGGTGTGGAAACCGCAGAGTGTGCCCATTTACTAACCACACTTGGTGCGCACATTCATCAAGGCTTTTATTATCCGCTTTGCCGCTAGCGACCTCTATTTAATAGCAAAATCGACACAGAACCAGATTGCGTCCTTTTAATGTCCACAACTATAATGGCGGTATTGTGTTTACCGCCTCTGAACAGATTCAGACCATGATCGCCATTAAACCTGCCAAGCTGAAAGATTTTGCCAGCTTGATGCAACTGGAAGTGCAAGAAGATCAAAAAGGATTTTTTAAGCCATTTGAACAGGCTTACCAGCAACGTAGTAAGTCAGAGGTGTTTTATACCATCTTTCATGACTATCTTATTGTCGGATATTTAGTGATAGACAAAGCCTTCGCCCAACACGCTCCCTTCGCCAAACGCCATGAATTGGGTTTAAGCTATCTTATGGTCGATAAGCGCTTTCAACAGCAAGGAATTGGAAAAGCAACGCTACAAAAACTGATGATCTATGGCTACGCGATTGACACTGAAAGCAGCTCTGTGTGTGCGACAGTATCTAGTAGTAATGACATTGGAATTAGATTGTTTGAATCGGCAGGGTTCGATAACACCCAAAAGACAATTTATGAAGAGAGTGGAAAGGCGCTGATCTTGCGTCATTCTCTGAACTGATAGATTAGGCATCGATGTTATTTATGTTGTAAAGGCAGGGTAATTAGCACACCTGCCTTCCTCCCAAAATCATACCGTTACGACTTCCGCTTGCCAGCCGTAACCGGTGTACTCCTTTGCTAACTCTTCTGCAACAAACGCAGACACCACTACTTCAACCCATTTACCATACGCCCCTGCACGGTAGCGAAGCTTCATCATTTTCATTGTTACCCCTCCGGATGGCGATAAAATTAGCCAAATTTGAAACAGCTGCTCGCCAAAAACCTATACTTAAAGTCTGTGTATCTGCCTATAAAGGTGTAATATTTAGGTTTAGAATAGATCTTCCTCCACCCATTCACCAAATAGGAAGCATGTGCGTTATTCCAAGAAGTTCGAAATAAAGCACCGACATTTTGCAAAATCTGATAGTCAGAATGTAGAGTAAAATTACTGCATTTATAAAATTCATTCCGTACGAGTCGTTTTAATGGACAGTGAGATAGGTAAGACAATAGAAGCTGAAACTTTTGAAGCGCTTATGATGAGGCAAGCAACATCACTTACCTCCTCTGAAGCAGACAAGTGCGAAGTCAAACTTCGCGAATTCATGACGGAAGCCATGAACTGGTTCGAAATCGATCGAATGACCATGTTTCCCAACTCAATGCTGTTTTTCAACCAAGGGAAAACGCTTGCTGTCGCACGTCCACCACATAAAGTCGTCACAGCAGAGCAAGTCGGCATAGAAGACGCCGAGAGGTACCTTCGTCTTATCGGTAACTCGGAACAAACTCAGATTTTCAACCGAGCTTCGCTTGAAAGTAGTGATGTGGCATTACTAAGAATGCTGGCAGCACAAGGCGCATGTTGCCATTACACCATCCCACTGAGTCAGTTTGGTCAACGCTGGGGTGGCGTTTCATTTACTATTTTTGGCGAAAATCGTTGTGGTTTGAATGACGCCCAATTGAATCAAGTCACATTTCTTTCGCAAGTTTGGCTTTCTTATTGGCAGCACTCTAAGTTGCATCGCAGCCTACACAAGCCAGACATGAAGACGAGTAATGAGAACAACAAAATGTTAAGACTAAGTCGTCGTCAATGTGATGTCCTCGGGCACATAGCCAACGGCTTGTCTGCAAAACAAATCGCGATAGCGCTTAATTTGAGTCCACGAACTATTGAGTCTCACAAATACCGGTTGATGGACATGCTGGAATTAGAAACTCATTCTGAGTTAGTCCAATTCGCCCTACGAAACGGAATCGGGTACTGACCTCTTTTGTCTCTGATCTCAGGCTAACAAAGAAAAAGGCAAGCCGATTGGCTTGCCTTTATTGTCTGTGTACAGAACGAAATTATTCGCCTTTGTAGATACAACCTGCGGTACAAGTTTCTTTGATCTCAACTTTACTCAGTAGCGGCAAACTTGGCTTAAGCTCTTGCCAAATCCACTTCGCGAGTACTTCACTTGTTGGGTTTTCTAGACCTTCGATATCATTCAAGTAGTAATGATCCAAACGATCGTAAGTTGGTTTGAATGCCGCTTTGATTTCTGAAAAATCAATCACCCAACCTGTATGTGGGTCAACTTCACCCTCTACATAAAGACGAACTAAGAAAGAGTGTCCGTGCAAACGACCACACTTGTGACCTTCCGGTACGTGCGGCAGGTGATGTGCTGCTTCGAACATAAACTCTTTGTATAATTCTGTTTTCATCTTGATTCTCAGGCTTTAAAAAGACACGCAATACTAAGGAATTCACCCTTTAATGACAACCTTTATCAATAACATGAGAAAGAGGAAAACGATTCACTGATTCAGAATGATTAACTGATAAAAAACGGCAACCTCCAAGCATCTTGAAGATTGCCAAATCTGGAGATTCCAGAAAAATGGTTAGGAAAATGAAGTAGGGTCATACATACCCCAAACTTCCCTACTTTGACGACTCTAAGAGTACAAAAAGAGATTACACGACCTCGGGTTAACAACCGGTTAAACAAGAAAAAATAATTGAAATTTAGGCACCCCTTCGTCTAAAAATTGGCGCAGCGCCAATCCATTGATTACACCCTACTTACATCACATTTACATAACCCTACGTTGTTTAGGGTCACATTCATTCGCCCTATCCATCGCTCATACCACGCTAAGCCCTTAATATTGTGGAATTCGTTCCAATTACACTTATAAAAATATGCGCTCAACGATTACCTTCAAACTGTTACTGGCACTGATAGTTGTCTTCACTTGCGTGTTAGCTGCATCGACTGGCTATCAATACTTTCAACAAAAGACACTTATTAATGACGTGCTGAGTGAACAACTACACGATAAGGCAAGCAACTACTTCGATAGCCTAAATATGATGATGCTCACCGGTACGATGTCGCAAAAAGAAACCCTACGACAAAAAGCGCTCGCTCAAGAAGGCATAGAGCAAGTGCGCGTACTTCGTGCTGATGCAGTCTCTAAATTTTACGGCGCTGGCGATGCGAATCAAAAACCGATAGATGACATTGACCAGAGAGCATTAAACGGTGAGTTGGTGATTGAGCCTTTCAGTGCGGATTGGGGGAAAGGCTTGGTGGTTGCACTGCCTATGAAATCAAGCGAAAACTATCGTGGTACGAATTGTGTGTCTTGCCATATTGCCCCAGAAGGCGAAGTGTTAGGTGCAATCCGCTTGGAATACAACATGAGCCATGTGAATTCTCTTATCAATAAACAAGCCATGTTTGCGATGGGTATCATGTCAGTTATCGCGTTTGTGGGCTTTTTAATTACCATGGGATTGATTCGTAGAATCATCGTTAGGCCAATACAAATGACGTCGCGTTTTATGTCGAATGTCAGTGCGAGCAAGGATCTATCCATACGTTTAGAGCATAAGCAAAAAGACGAAGTTGGACAGTTATCGGATTCTATCAATTCCTTTATGGATACGGTCTCACAAAGCTTGGACAAAGTTCAGGAAACATCGCATTCACTGGCGGGGTCAGCCGGACGCTTAACCGACGTTGCTCAATCTACCGATGAAGCGGCAGACAACCAGCAAGTAGAAACCAATGAAGTGCAAACCAATATCACTGACATGCTGCAACAACAAAGTGTCGTAGAACAAGCGACCGTTGATGCAACAACGTTGGTCAACCATACCGTTGATGTCGCAACCGCCAGTGCTGGTCAAGCGCACCATGTAAGTGAAGACATCAAGAACCTAGTGACCGATATCGACAAGGTGCGCGAGAAGATCACAACATTGAATCAACAAACCGCAGAAGTATCATCCATCCTGGGTGTCATCAAAGGTATTGCGGAACAAACCAACCTACTGGCTCTCAATGCCGCAATTGAAGCAGCTCGTGCAGGTGACCAAGGCCGTGGATTTGCCGTTGTCGCAGATGAAGTCCGTAACCTTGCTTCTCGGACAGCGCAAGCGACCAGCAATATAGAAAGCATCATCGTGCAATTTCAACAAGGCAGTGAAGAGTCGCTCACTTCGGTCGATAATGTGTGCCAGTTTGCTCATCAGCGTTCCGTCGATGTCGAAGCGCTCTCCGAAACCATGCGCGATGTAGTAGACGAAATGCATCAAGTTTTGAGACATGCTGAAAACATTCAACATCAAACACAAACGACGTCAGAGGTGAGCAAACACATTCAGTTAAAAGTCGACACCATCACAAGACACGCGAATGAAACTTCGCAATCTGCATCTCACACACGTGACATCAGCGTTGATTTGGAGCAGCTTTCGGAACGTCTAGAGCTATTACTTAACCAATTTACGCTTTCTGAGGAACAAAGGGCGAGTAAATAAGAAATTTCTCCCCTCCAAATTGAATATAAAGGTTGAAGCTGACGAATTGACAGGTAATATGTCCCGATGAATCTGTAAAATTCTATCCAATTCAACGCTTCGCTCGTTTTTTAAACAAAGCCGTTTAAAGCAAGCAATGTAGTAAGTGTTGAGTTGAATTTTTACCTCAATGGAGAATATTTCAAACATGACTTACGCGCCTGTATCAGACGTTTTGAAAGGTCAGCTAGCAGTAGACAGTGAAGTAACTGTTCGTGGCTGGATCCGTTCACGTCGTGATTCCAAAGCTGGAATCTCTTTCCTTGCCATTTATGACGGCTCTTGTTTCGACCCGATTCAGGCCGTGGTCCCTAATAATCTTAATAATTACGACGACGAAGTACTTAAGCTAACCACTGGCTGCTCTGTTGAAGTAACTGGTAAGATTGTTGCCTCTCCTGCGAAAGGCCAAGACTTCGAACTAGCCGCGACTGACGTTAAAGTAGTTGGTTGGGTTGAAGATGCTGACACTTACCCAATGGCAAAAACTCGTCACTCTATCGAGTACCTACGTGAAGTGGCACACCTACGTCCGCGCACAAACGTAATCGGTGCGGTAGCACGTGTACGTAACTGCCTATCTCAAGCAATCCACCGCTTCTACCATGAGCAAGGTTACTTTTGGGTATCTGCGCCGTTGATCACAGCTTCAGATGCAGAAGGTGCTGGTGAAATGTTCCGCGTATCTACGCTAGACATGGAAAACCTACCTCGTACTGACGCTGGTAAAGTGGACTACAACGAAGACTTCTTCGGTAAAGAGACGTTCCTAACCGTATCTGGCCAGCTAAACGCAGAAGCTTACGCTTGTGCACTAAGTAAAGTTTACACGTTCGGCCCAACTTTCCGCGCTGAAAACTCAAACACCAGCCGCCACCTAGCGGAATTCTGGATGGTTGAACCTGAAGTTGCGTTCGCAGAACTGGATGACGTAGCGAAACTGGCTGAAGACATGCTGAAATTCGTGTTCAAAGCGGTTCTCGCTGAGTGTCGTGATGACCTTGAGTTCTTTGCTCAACGCATCGACAAAGAAGCAATCACTCGTCTAGAGCAATTCGTATCTTCTGACTTTGCACAAGTAGACTACACTGACGCAATCCAGATCCTTCTTGATTCCGGTCGTGAATTCGAATTCCCAGTTGAATGGGGTATCGATATGTCTTCTGAGCACGAGCGTTTCCTTGCGGAAGAGCACTTCAAAGCGCCAGTAATCGTGAAGAACTACCCGAAAGACATCAAAGCATTCTACATGCGTGCTAACGATGACGGTAAGACGGTAGCTGCAATGGACGTACTAGCACCGGGCATCGGTGAGATCATCGGTGGTTCTCAGCGTGAAGAGCGTCTAGACATCCTAGACGAGCGCATGCGTGAAGTGGGTATCGACCCAGAACACATGAGCTGGTACCGTGACCTACGTAAATACGGCACAGTGCCACACGCTGGCTTTGGTCTAGGCTTTGAGCGTTTAGTCTCTTACGTGACTGGTATGGGCAACGTACGTGACGTTATCCCGTTCCCACGTACACCTCGCTCTGCGAACTTCTAATCACTGCTGAGTGATAAAGAATTAAAAAAGACCTCCCTTGTGGAGGTCTTTTATTTTGTCGCGGATCTCACAGATAGGTTCCGTTGCCAACTACTATAAATTCAACTTAACGCTCATCACACTGGCTGATTCTGTCACTGTTGGGTTGTTGTTCTCGTCAGTGACCACCGTATGCTGATAAACACCACCAATCAAAATAGGTTTTTCAATCTCTTTTTGTTTGATCAACAATGACGTACTAATTTGATTTGTTGCATGCTGAGTCTTACTAGACTTAATCACCGAGACATCTAACTGGTAGTCAGGGTGAAGTTTCCGTACCAAGCCAGATAAATCGATACGCTCTTTATCATTATCGACATGAGCCTCGAAATGATTATCGGCTTGTATCTCCGCAGTCAATTTTGAGTGATCATAGACTAGGGTAACCGACTTAGGTTCTACATCTTGTTTCGCTGAGCACCCAAAGGCGATCATAGATAACGCAAGCAACCATGCACTCTTCATTCTCTCTTCCTAAATTTTTCATGATTTTACTGCTCTCCATCCCCTTCTCTATCTGCATGTTCTGCGTACTTAACGCCCAACACACATAAGCCAAACATAATGAAAGGGATCACGGCCGCGGTGTACTCTGTCCAAGCCATATGCGAGAAAGACTTCGCCAAAATAAGGTGCGCAAATACCAACAGAAATGCGCTAAAAATAGCAACAGCTATCAATCTTACTTCATGTTTTACCAACTGTTTTTTCATTGTCACTCCAACATTGCAATTACTCTACAATCGATTGAAGCACATGACCGGTAAACCGCTTTAGTACAGTTAGGCCAAAAAAACGTTAAACAGTTCCTTTAGTGAAGTAAGTCACTCAATTTGCATATAGCCTGTTTTAGGTTTTCATCAACAGGCAGCGAGGTGTTCAGCCTTAGATAGTCTTGATACTGGTCATCAACAGAGAAAAGCTTGCCATACGCCACCGTCACGTTATCAGAGATGAGAGCTTGGTAAATGGCCTTACCATTCAAACTTGGAGGTAATTTAAGCCACATGAAGTACCCGCCTTGAGGAAGACAATAGTCAACGGATTTAGGTAAGTATTTATCTATTAAAGCCACAAACCTTGTTTGGCGTAACTGTAATTCTTTGCGCAGCTTTCTAAGATGATTGTCATAGCTGTCATTTTGCAGATAGTGCGCCACGCCTTGTTGAATAGGAGCACTGCCCGACAAGGTCGACATGAGTTGAAGTTTTTGAATCGGCTCGTTAAAGCGTTTATTTACTACCCAACCTAACCGATAACCAGGGCATAAGCTTTTCGAAAATGAACCGCAATGCAGCACTCGTTCCTGAGTATCAAACGATTTTAAAGGCGCAGGTTTCGTCTCTGAAAAATACAACTCTGAATAAACATCATCCTCTACTACATACACATCGTAACGATTTGCCAACTCAACGATTCCTTGCTTTTGCAAGTCATTAAGGGAAGTTCCGGTCGGATTATGGAAATTGGTCATTAGCCAACAAGCACGCACATCATGATTGGCAAACACAGCCTCTATTTGCTCAAGCGAATGACCATCCTTAGCATCCACACGGACTGTTATCGCGTTTAAGCCCAATCGCTCGATCGCTTGAAGAGCCCCATAGAAAGTCGGAGTTTCAATTACAACCGTATCACCAGGTCGAGTCACTGCTTGAAGGCTCAAATTTAACGCTTCCATCGCGCCAGAGGTAATGACAATATCGTCATGACTCAACACAAGTCCCTGCTGAATATAACGCTGTGCAATTAAACGGCGTAACGATTCACTGCCTGGAGGAAGATTATCAAGTAGTGTCTCTGGCCCCATTTTGCGGCCTGAACTGGCTAGGTTGCGGTTAAGCGCATCCAGAGGAAACAACGTCGGATCAGGAAATGCCGATCCAAGCTTAATACTCTCTGGCGCAGACTGGTGTTTAAGGAACTCATACAACTCATCGTTTACCGAAGTGCGATAGAGACTCTTATCTAGGTCATTCGGTTCTAAACGTTCCAGTTCCGCCGTAACAAAATAGCCAGACTGAGGTTTAGCGCTCACCCAACCTTGCGCCTCTAGCAGTTGATACGCCTGTAAGACCGTCCCTGCACTAACATTGTGATTGCGGCTGGTGACACGCACTGAAGGGAGCTTCTCCCCTGCTCTCCATGTATTTTGCTGAATTTGAATTTTGAACAATTCAGCGAGTTGGCGGTATCGGTTCATGTTTCCCTCATTCATCACTACCGAGGCACCTTAGCATACTTCACGCCCGCAATCCGATATCACCACTATCAAAGTCGTAACGTAATTAATCAATCTTAGTGATACCAATTCGCTATACGAAATGAGAATTTATGTTCCATACTTTCAAAGGCATGAAAATCAACACGGGAGGAAATGATGAAAATGTTTACGATGGATGACCTCTCATACCGAGGTATACACCAAGGCGTTCATAGCTGGGATCACCCAGAAGGAAGTAACCCATATTATTGGCATCCAGATTGGCTACATATTGCAGAAGATGCACTCGGAGTCCACCCAAAAGCAGACTTAGACGTTCCGATTGGTGAAACGGCGACTGAAGAACACGCTAAAGCGGCTATCATCAAGCATCTGAATGGTCAGTAAACCGAGCTAAGCACCTAATTTAAATAGGGTTACCATCAGAAAAAGTACGTTAACTGACCTGAATGAGAGCTGTGCAGCGGAATCGATTATTTATCAACAAGATTAATAGATAGTTGTCACATTATTTTCGATGACATCTGTTACATTTATAGAGTAATGGTGATGCACACCTCAACTCATGACTATGAGAGACGATAATAATGACTAAGTACAACGAAAACGACATCCAATACAAAGGCGAAACCAACGGTGTTCATGCATGGAGCACACCATCAGGTCAACCTTATTACTGGCACCCAGATTGGTTGCACGTGGCTGAAGACGCAACGGGTTCTCACCCTAAGCAAAAAATTGAAGTTGAAACATCAGAAGCGCCGACTGAAAAACATGCGTTAAAAGCTATTCTAAAACACATGAATGACTGGGCAACAGGCAAACTGTCTTCTAACCCAGACATCGAAACCAACGCTGTAGAATCAGAAATGAATCTGAAGAAGTAAACTTAGCGATTCCTGATAGAGCCCCGCATGGACGGGGCTAATTATATGGTCCGCCTCACTCTCAAGCCCTACGCTTAGAGTAGGCTCTCAGAACGAGGTGAACCATAT
>NZ_JAPHPY010000054.1:0-36282 GCF_026241575.1 Vibrio sp. Sgm 5 | reverse complement strand
CTGAAACTCAGTATATTGCTTAATAACTGAACAACTTTGGGCTGCCATGTCTTCCAACCGAATTAAGCAACAAAGCCCGAAGGTAAAGCACATTATATATGTTGATAGACGCACTAAGGGGCGAACCTGTTACGACTCGCGCGTCGAGCTTCCTGATAATGTTAAGTTTGTTTCAGTTGATGAATTGCTGAGCAAGAAAAACATCGCGACGCCAGTCATTGCCAAGAAGGTGACTGAATTGTATGAGGCAAGTATCAACCATGGCAGCCCAGCTTTTGTAAAGAACATGGTCTCTTTACTGGCTTTAAATGCCGGAGATTATTTCTTCGATATCGGTGTGAGCATCAAGCCCGATGGTAATTTAGCTAAGCACCTTAATGGCCAGAGCAAGTTTTCCGGCGGTGCAGTAGGTAACGGAAGTTATCTGATGGGGGGACACAATAAAGAGGATATAGAGACGGTTGTTGAGTACCTCTACGAAATGTATACCTGTCAAAGGCCACCAACTGTACATCCCAAGAAAGCAGTAGAGGTCTTAGAGGGTCTCGATAAATCGTTGTCACCGGCAGATGTAATCAGCGCAGTAACAAGCAACTCGAAATTAGACGAAAAAATCACGCCAGCGGACTTCGTTACTTACTCTCGCAGGATGGAGAAGGGATTCGCTGAGCGTGGTGTTAAGACTACGATGTGTGAATATGCCCGTTACACGGACGTCGTCTTTGGTAACAACATTGCCGTGCTCACGACTAAAGTGAAAACGGGCTTTAGGAGCGGAACAGACTTCGTTAACACTCATAAGATGAGTCATATTCACAAAACTAAAGTGGAAGCGCATCACGTCCCGGTTTTATAAGGAGAGTGGGTCGAGTGATTAGTAGAAGTAGGAAAGGGGCCTTGTGGAGCTGCGGGGCCCCTTTTTATTGAGATTCATCTAGATGTCTGTGTATTATCTGAAGGTTTGCGTAAGGAATTCCGAAGTTTAACTCTATCCTGATGTAAATTTTAATATTCTAAAATGTTTATAATAAAAACTAAGGTGGGTATCACCAATTTTTGAGATGGCTAGTTTGTTTTTAATTACTTTGAATTTTGCTCAAAACTACTATGAGATCTCATAGTTAGAGCGCATGGCGCTCTCGTTATAATCTCTGCAAATCACGAACAAAAAACAGAGAGATAATTATGAATAGGAAGCAAACTATTTATGCTCTACTCATTGGGTTAATATATGTTCCTTTTACATTCGCTCAAGAGAGTACTCTAAATCAATTTTCTAAAAAAGCGTTAAAACAAGTAGAGTTTGGTGAGTATGCCGTTGGATCAAAAATAATTTTTGCACGTGATAACTCTCAGCGATTTGATCCATGGAATACTGCTTACGCTAGTAGTGAATATAGAAAATTACTACGGAAAATTGAATCGTCCGGTCAACCAAGAACAGTTCCTATTCATGTTTGGTACCCAGCACTGGTATCCGATGAAACAATTCAAATTCATCAGCGTTTGAGGAGTCCCAAAAAAGCAGTATCGGGCAAGCAGGCTAAGTTTTCAGATTATGTATTAAATGATAGCAATGCTTTTGAACCGCTAACTATGTCTCTCAATACGAACTTAAAGCATATAGAAGACACTGATGATCAGCCGCTTGCAAATTTGCCTTCCCATAAGATGAATCAAGCGCTAAAACAATTTATTGAGGCGTTCGTAAAGCAAGATAGAGGTGCATTTATTGACGCTCCAATAGCGAAAGGAACATTCCCTCTTATTATCTTGTCGCACGGGTTAGGTGGGAATTATGCCATGTGGGATCGTGCCGGAGAGTTTCTTGCGAGCCATGGTTATGTTGCGGTTGCTCCAACCTATATATCCGATGGAACCGTCCCAATTGTATTCCACGATCCTGCCTCAGAATTTGCTAAAGCTAAAAGTCCAAGTGAAGTGGGTGAGGCATACCAAACGCTCTCGGAAATGAAAGTTCTGCCAAACTTCTTCCGTTATCTATTTGGTATAGAAAACCCAACTCAAGCAACCATCCTCTCATTTGATCCAACAAAATCAAAAGTGTTGAATGATGGTCCTAACAAAGTGGTCGATATGCAGCGTAATTTGTTTAGGCAGCGTGTCGTTGATCTCGGCATTGTTAAAGATACGTTAGTAGTCCTCAACAAAGATAAGGAACATTGTCGAAACGAGGCTCAAGGCTCGGTTGTAACCAGTTGTGGTCAGTTCTCGGGTAAATTGGATATAAAAAATATTGGTTTATCTGGACCCTCTCTAGGGTCTATGACATCTCAACTTGCTTTGAAACATATTCCAAATATACAAACAGCAATTGGTCTTAATAATGGGGTGCCTTATTCATGGACACCGCAAGAAATGTTTGGAGGGGACTATAGTGAAGATGGTGTTCCTATTGGGAATAGTAAGCCGTTGTTACAGATAATCGGCAATGAAGATGATTTTGTTCAGATGGTGTTCCATTCTATTTTTCAAGAAGCAGTAACTTTGGCTGAAGGCGATCCTTCGACTCTTCTACAACTTCCTGCGGAACGTGCGGAAATCACTAAAGAGAATCCCCAGCCTGTTGCATTAAGTGCATATAATCGCGCACAGGGTGATAAGATGCTTGTCACGGTAGCAGATGTAGATCATGGAGTACTGACTCAGCATGATGCTGAATTTAACTTTCCTGGTTATGTTAAACAAAATGGAGAGTCTTTGTTCAGCTATGTGATAGATCGTAATAGAAAAGCAACTGGACGTGACTTATTTACCCCCAACTTTATGGGAGAATCATTTTCGTTACTAAGTTGGGGGCAGACAGAGCAAGGTCAATGGTATTATAAGCCTCACGTTATTCGAGATTACTATTATTTGAATTGGTTTGATTATTATTTAAAGAAAGATCCAGCAGCAAAGAAAAAATTGCTCACGTCACCATTCAGTAAATTTGTTTCATTGAAACAAAAAATCAACTAGACAACATTAAGCCCCTAAATTTTGGTTATGGGGCTTTCTTGATGGAAGCGAAAATAAATGAAAAGACTTTTTTAAAGTTGTGTATAGTCTCTAAAGTACAATAAAAATTTAAACTCAATTATTAGCGAGGTATTGAGGATTGGCCTTATCAACTGCTTGGTCAAAAGGAAGTGTTCCCCATAGACGTAGCTTGGTTGAAATTAGAGCAAGTTTAATGGAAGATCTAAAACTCTTCGATGTTGTTTCGTTTTGTTACGAAGGTGCGCCTTTTACGTTTAAGGATGACTTTTCTGCGCCTTTAACTATGCAGCTATTTAAGCTACAGCACATAGCAAAAGCAAAAACTGCATTTGTCTCGGATGAGAGAGAACTTAAGTCTTTGCAAACTTACCTTGCTAGATACGCTCAAACAGACCGCGAGTTCAAAAAACGCATCAACTTCGATTCGGTTCGCATTGGGAGTCGCGAAGATTCCCCTTTTCCCGGAGAAAGTAAACAGGACAACTTCGAGTCTTACATCGAATGGTCTTGTGGCCTTGCCTGTCCTAAGGAATGGGGGGGACTATTTTCACTCAAAAGTACTCTGACGGTCGAAGAATGGGAAAAGCAATTTAATACTTTGTGGCCCAAGCTTCACCATATATTGCTGCTCTATCACTTGGAGCTTGTGTCCTGTTATAAGGATGAATTTAATCCATATCTCAATATGAACATCTTCAGTTTAAATGCGCTGAAAGCTCTGAAGCACTTAGCTCTGGGAGAAACTAGCAGAGAAATTGCTGAAAAATTAGACATGACTGAGCGTGGTGTTGAATACCATATCAATCAGCTGTGCACGAAATTAGAAACAAAGAATCGTATCCATCTGATTCATGTGGCAACTAAGTTAGGGTTAGTCTAGTTATTATGATAAACAATGGTATTTTGAAAATTATTGGAAGTGAGCGATGGTGTTTTCGATACTAAGACAATCCGTTATTACTTCACTGCTTCCACTTCTAACATCGACGCTTGAGTCGCAGACAAGTTTTGTTTTACATAGCTAGTAAGTTGTAACCATGCAAACAAGCCTGCTAGAACGTTAGCAATTGTCGCTGCGATGACGATTGTAAAAATGTCACCCTGTAACGAGCCGATGGCAATCGCTGGGATGTACAGAACCACCAATCTTACAAAGCAAACGAATAGGGCAGTTTTTGGTTTACCCAATGCATTGAAGATGGAAGTTACAACCATACACAAACCTAAAGGGCCGTAGCTAAACGGAATCACCCAAAGTGCTAGCTTTAACCAGTCTTGCATTGTGTTGTCCGCCGATAGTAGAGGAACAACAATTGGTAAACTCATCACCAACAAAGTTGCGATGGCCAAGTGGAACAAAATAACAAAGCGAGAAGCCGATTGGACGAGTGCTTGGATTGAATCAAAACGTTCGGCACCGAGTTCACGGCCAATCATTGGTGGCAAAGACATGGTTAGTGCCAGCGTGAAGATCAGCAAGAAGCTTTCCACTCGGTTTAATAAGCTCCAAAATGCGATTTCATTAGTACCAAGATGAGCGATGAACATAACCGTCACGAAAGCACTGACTGACGGTAAGATCTGATTCATCATGGTTGGAATCGTGGTTTTGATCAGCAGAGCAACATCGTCTTTGCTAGCTAAAGCCGAAGAGAAAGGTGCGAACCATTGTCGACCTTTAGCTTTGTGCATCATGTAACCCGCGCTGATGGCAAAGCCAAGCATCGATGCTAATGCAGCACCCGCAATTCCCATGTTTAGAACGAACATAAAGATCGGATCGAGCACGAGGTTGATAAGGCTTGCGATAACAAAGACAGAGCCCGTGACTTTAGTATCACCATTCGCACGGTAAACACAGGTCATTAAATACAGCACGGCACTGGATAGTGCGCTCAACAACCATAGGCCCCAGAACTGACCAAATAACGTTTCGAGCTGCTGATATTGTGCGCCGCTGTCTTTCACAGAGACAAATGCAGAAAACACACTTTGCTCCATCAACCACAACGCAAATCCAATGAGAGCGATAAAAGCGCTACCGACCAGTAACGCAAGTGAAGCGGTATTTGTCGCGCGTTGCGTATTATTCGCGCCAAAAGCATGTGAGATGATCGACGTTGCCGCGACACCAATGCCGACTTGAATGCCAATAAAGCCAGCTTGGAACGGCATGGTGATACCTTGCACGGTAAGCTCGTTCACGCCGAGCATGCCGATAAACACTGCGTCGATAAGTTGTACTGACATGATCGCAAAAAGACCGACAGTCAGCGGCAGTGTTTTTTCGAGAACGGATTTTAAGGTCGAGGAAATCGCTATCATCACAAGGCTCTTGATTCGAAAGTTCGGGAACAATGCCAGTATAGAGTTGCGATTGTTAATGATAAGAGGGCTAATCCCTAAATCAGTTTTTAGATTTGGTTAATAATGAACTAAAAAGAGGCAGTATGAGTGCAACTCTGCTGGGCAAAAAGCTTAATTTGAATACGTGTCTCTTTTTGTTTTTTATGAAATAAATTTGTTTTTGCTACGGTCTGTTTAAATCAACGTACTACCAGTTCGCTATTTACTAAAGTATGAACACATTCGGGGAAGATTATGTGGATTAAGAAGAATCATCGCTGGGCTTTATCTGAAAACGAAGCGACGCCAGAGTCCGTCTATAAAGAGCGTCGAGAGATATTGAAAAAGCTTGGCATTGCGGTTGTCGGTATGCCGCTCGCTGCAAATGCACAAGCTGGCATTTTGGATATCTTCTCCTCAAAGGAGAAGCCAGTCTTAGACAATCGAATTGACCTTAGCGCGACGAAGCCACAGCAGTACCAAGCGGATCTTTCCCTTACCCCTGAAAGTAAGGTTCTGAAATACAATAACTTCTATGAGTTTGGTACCGATAAGTCTGATCCCGCGAAAAACTCTTCTGAGTTCGTGTCTGACCCATGGACGGTTGAGGTCGACGGCTTGGTGAATAACCCAATTAAGCTCGACTACGATGACATCTTTAACAAGTTCACACTAGAAGAGCGAATCTATCGTTTGCGTTGTGTGGAAGCGTGGTCAATGAACATTCCTTGGATTGGCTTTCCTCTAGCGGACATCATCAAAATGGCGGACCCAAAAAGTAGCGCGAAATACGTTGCTTTTGAAACTCTCTACGATCCAAAACAATTTCCAGCCCAAGGCTCGTTTAGCAGTATTGAATATCCTTACGTCGAGGGGCTTCGTCTTGATGAAGCAATGAACCCGCTCGCGCTGATTTCTGTGGGTTTATACGGTAAGACGCTTGCGCCACAAAACGGTGCGCCGCTTCGCTTAGTTGTGCCTTGGAAATACGGTTTCAAAAGCATCAAGTCTATTGTTCGAATTCGTCTAACCGACCGAGAGCCGCCAACAACGTGGAATCGTTTAGCGCCAAATGAATACGGCTTTTACGCCAATGTGAATCCGAATGTCGACCATCCACGCTGGAGCCAAGCAAGCGAGCGTTTCATTGGTGAGGGCAGTGTGCTCAGTACTCGTAGACAACCAACATTGATGTTCAACGGCTACGAGGAAGAGGTGGCGCATCTCTATAAGAATATGGATCTGAGGAAGTTCTATTGAGAAAGCTGACGCCAAAAAACATCGTTGCGCTTAAAGTCCTGATCCACCTTGTTTCTCTCGGTTTCTTAGGTCTGCTGGTTATTGCGATTAATACCGACAACTTAGGTGGAGATCCTGTTCAAGGCATTATCCACTACACGGGTATCAGCGCGCTGAATACGCTGTTTATTACCTTGTTAGTTTCTCCGCTTGCGCGTTGGACCAAGCAGGGTTTGTTAGTTCGAGTTAGGAGACTACTCGGGCTCTACAGCTTTTTCTGGGCAGTGCTTCATTTGGTTGCGTTTGCTGTTCTTGATTTAGGGTTAGATTGGAGTTTGCTTGCCTCTGAAATCGTCAAACGCCCTTATTTGACCGTTGGTGCAGCAGTGTGGGTCATCTTATTACTTCTGGCGGTGACTTCGACTCAATCCATACAACGTAAAATGGGCCCTAAATGGCAAAAGCTGCATAACTGGGTTTACTTAGCGGCGATATTGGCACCGATTCATTTCTATTGGTCGGTGAAGTCAGAGGTCGTAGAGCCAACGATTTATATCTTAATCGCCATTGGTTTGTTGCTGGTGCGCTGGAAGACATTGAAGCAGCGAGTGTTTCGAAAAATGTTATCCAGTTGATGCGCTGTTAGACTAATTGCGATAAATGAATCAACAGACTAAAAGGGGCTACGTGAGCCCCTTTCTTAATTGGATAATAAGCCGCTAACCCAAGCTTTCCGTTGCTGTTGGCTCACAACGCTTCCACACCTTTCGTTCGCTCTCGCCAAAGACCTTAGGCTAGTTCTATCAAATCCCACCACAACGCTCATACCGTTAGCCCGAACCCTACGACTAATGTCTAACCACCTGAGACTATTTGTATTTTTTCGTTTGGTATAAGGTACTAGCAGCTGAATTTTAAGAGTTCATAAAGATCAGTCATCGAGTTCTCGTAGCAGAGAATTTATAGACAGCGACTCGCTTAATCTTCGTTTAGTGAGTAAACAACGTTGGTTGGAAAAACACACCTGAGAGTGTGAACGAAAGGAATCACAATGAGCAGCACTTTAGAGTCCGTACATATTGGAACAGATAAGCCTAAAGCCAGTGAGGATGAACTCACTTATGAACAACAACATAAACCTAGCTCGGAGTTTGAGTCCCGAGAACAATATTTAGAGCACGAGTTGCAAATCATGGCGCCTAAACGTTGGCGTCCCAATTTGCCGTTTAAAGACTATCGATTCGAGGTAGAAGACACCATTCCAGCGATGGCCGCGACCATTGGTAAAGTCGTTATGGTGGGAGCCATCGCAGCAACCTTTGCCGGTGCGCTAGGGTTGAACGAAGGCTTTATTTTAGAAAATGTTCGTTATGAACTACTTATCGCCTCTGTTTTCATAATTCTTTTTTCAGGCTTTCTACTACCGACCGCAAACCTAGCGGGTACACACGGCCCACTGATCCCATTAATCCCTATCGTCGTTGCAGCAGGTGGGCACCCAATGGCCTTTGGTCTGCTGATTGGCGCTTTTGGCATACTGTTAGCCATCAGTAAAGGTGGCAGTATGCTGGCAAATCTCACCAGTAAAGGCGTGTGTGGCGGTTTACTGCTTTACCTAGGCTTTGTTGGAACCGTCTCTCAAGTGAAAAAGCTGTTCGCTTGGGCAGAGGGAATAGGGATGAGCCACATCGCTTTTGTCGTGATCTTTTGCACCATTATTTTATATGCACTACTGGAACATTTTCGTAAGCGTTGGCTAGCCGTTCCTCTTAGTTGCTTGCTAGGGGGCACGTTAGCTTTTGCCATGGGAGCGCCGTTTTCTTTTCAAACCGAGCCCGGCTTACCCAATATGAACCCGATGTATTGGTGGGGGGAAGATACAGGTTGGATGCTAGGTTTACCGACGATTGAACACTTCATGGTCGTATTGCCTTTTGCTATTTTGGCAGTCGCGATGTGGTCGCCAGATTTTTTAGGGCATCAAGTGTTTCAAAAAATCAGCTATCCAGAACGTACAGAAAAAGTACATATGAACATCGACGATACGATGACCACCGCTTCAATTCGTCAGACGTTCGGCTCTTTGCTCGGTGGTACTAACTTTACGTCTTCGTGGGGAACTTACATCGTTCCTGCGGCTATCGCTAAACGCCCTATACCTGCCGGCGCGTTGCTGACGGCACTGTTCTGTATCATCGCCGCGGTTTGGGGCTACCCAATGGACTTAGCGATCTGGCAACCTGTACTTTGTGTTGCGCTTATTGTTGGGGTATTTGTGCCTTTGCTAGAAGCAGGAATGGAAATGACGCGTGAAGGTAAAACCACTCAATCGGCAGCGATTGTTGTATTTTCTTCAGCGCTCGTTAACCCTGCATTTGGCTGGTCGCTCACTATGCTATTAGATAACTTAGGCTTAGTCGGCTGCAAAGAACGTAGTGGGGAACTCAGTAAAATGAGCCGTTGGGTGTTGCCTGGCATTATGTTTATTGTATTAACAAGTGTAATGGCGTTGGTTGGCCTATTACCGGGAATTCCAGCTATTATCCCAAGTTTCCGTTAGATAGGTTCGTAGTACGATTTAGGGTTCGAAGATACTCTTCCTACCTTGAGAGAAACGGTTTAGTTCTGTTGAGCTAAACCGTTTTTTTTTCCCTTTTCAGACATAGTAAATACTCATACCATCACGCTAAGGGGCTTTGGCGCTACCAAAAAAGTTCATTCATCTAACTATGTTCGCTGTACATCACCTTGCTGTGTTGCGGGGTAAATTCCACCATTATTCGCCTGTTAACTTTTAAACTCACATTACATATCAACTAACAGAGTGTATATGCAACTTAATTATATTGTTGATACTATTAGCTTTGGTATTTGGTTTCACAATTTTACTTCGGTACAGTTTACTAACAACAAAGATAGAGCGATAAACAAGAGTTCTATACGCTATCGAATAGTGTAAGGGGCTAGGTTTACGGTCAATACTTACCACTTTAACTTCTATAAGGAGCAAGGCTTGTCTATCGATAGAATTGCATACACGGGACTTTGGAAGCGAACCCTTGAGCCAAAGGGTGATGATTACGAAACTAAGCGCGAAGAGCTGCGTTCTTCTTTCGTTAATTTTCGGGAAAAAGCACAACATTTGGTGTCTAACATTTCAGGTGTATTACCGGGCTTAACACAACATGACATCAGCCACTTGGACGCTCTGTGGGAGGTTGCTAACCTTATCTGTGGTGATGACTATCCCTTAAATCCACTTGAAGCATATGTTTTTGGCGGTGCAGTTTTATTACATGATTCAGCATTATGCTTTGAAGCGTACGAGAATGGTATTGAAGGCGTTCGCCTAACAACAATATGGAAAGATTCCTTGGCAAGTCTTCCTGAAGGTATGGACTATGATGAAGCGAAAAAGATAGCAGATTTTTCAGCTTTAAGGGCACTCCATGCAAGTCAAGCGGAAAAGCTTACAGAGATTAGTTGGGAAGACCCTAGTACTGGGCAAAGTATTTATTTAATAGAAAATAGTACGTTAAGAAAACATCTTGGAAAGCTTATTGGACAAATAGCCGCAAGTCATCACTGGTCAATTGAAGAAGTAGCTAGCAAACTTCCCCATCAAGTGAATGTGCTACCTGGTTTCCCTAGAGATTGGCGTATAGATCCAATCAAAGTTGCCTGTATGGTTCGTTGCGCAGACGCTGCACATATAGATAGCGAGAGAGCTCCCGACTTTTTGCACGCATTGATAAAAAGAAGAGGAATATCTTTTGACCATTGGCAAGCTCAAAATAAGTTAGCATCTGTTGATATAGACCAATCAGATACTTCTGGCTCTACCTTACTTTTCACCTCGACCCAAAGATTCTTAGAACATGAGTCAGAATCATGGTGGGTCGCTTTTGACACAGTCTGTATGATTGAAAAGGAACTTAGGTCTTCTAACGCTCTATTAGAGTCTAAGCAGATTAAAACTCCGCAATTCAAAACGAAGCGGGTTAAGGGTGTCGAATCTCCGGAACTAATGGCTAATTATATCCAAACGGAAGGTTGGAACCCATGTATGGCAGAAGTTCATGTTGGGAATATTGAACGTCTTGTAAATGCTTTAGGGGGGGAAAAACTGTATGGCAACAGTTGTGATAAATTTGAAGTCATCACAAGAGAACTGATACAAAATGCACGTGACTCGATCCATGCAAGAAGAACAATCGAAGAAGGATTCGTGGGACGAATATCTATACATCTCAAGAGGGACACTGATGGTTGTTGGCTTTACATAGAAGACGACGGTGTTGGTATGTCTAAAAGGGTGTTAACAGGCCCGCTACTTGACTTCGGTACAAGCTTTTGGACGTCATCATTAGTTCAATCTGAATTCCCGGGTTTACGTTCTTCCAAATTTAAATCTGTTGGTCAGTTTGGTATTGGTTTTTATTCTGTTTTCATGGCTGCAGACAAAGTAACTGTCTCTAGTAAGCCATGGAATGGAGGTACTTCAGATGTATGGCAAATAAACTTTAAGAACGGACTGTCTTTACGTCCTCTTTTGAAAAACGAGCTACCTAATGATTTTAGAGCAAGTGTTTCTACACAAGTAAAATTACATCTAAAAGCGTCCCCATTTTCCGACGGAGATTTGATAGAAGTTAAGCGTAATCTAGCAAAGACTAAAAACTTCAACGTTCATGTTAAGGATTATCTATCTGCCATTTGTACTGCTTTAGACGTTCCAGTCTACTTGAAGATTGATGAGCAAGAATACTCTGAAATACATCCTGATGTCAGAAAGGAGGAGAGTTATTTTGATTGGCTAAAGAGAATTTCATTTGCAGAAAGTCAGCCTTCAGAGGTTTTGAGCGCCGTTGAAACGCATTCGAAGAGGCTAAGGCCAATAATTGATGATGATATTTGGCATGGTCTAGCGACAATCTCCATTATGCCTGACAATCAGCAGAACTTCATGAGTATGAGAACGGTAGGAAATTTAGCGAGCAATGTACATTGCAGGAGTGGTGACGATTTCATTGGATACATAAATTATTTACCACAATCAGCGAAGAGAGAAGGGCAGGGTTACACAGCTTCGGAAGCTGCCATTCGTTCTTGGGTAGAAGGCCAAGTTGAAATATTAGAAAGTGCGGGACTGACTTCATGGGAGCGTTGCTTTTTAGCATATAGCCTGTGCAACTTCGATTATGACCCGATCAATGTGGCGCATGTGCTTGTTTCTAGAAATGGAGATCATCAAATATGTTCGTTTGATACTCTAGCAGAGATTTCTAAAGATGAAGAAATAGTATTTATAAAATCGGATTACTCAGACCATGTGGAGACTCACGTCAATATCACCTCAATTGACGGAAAAGTATTGATCAGACCTTTGCGAAATTCAAAGTTCCTTTCTCTTAGCCGTAAAGATGATGTACCCGAGAATGAATTTACATTGTTGGGATGCCTTTACCGAGCGATAAAAAATTTAGGTAGAACGCCTAAAATAACGATCGAAAAAGACATAGGTGAATCGTACTTCGGGACATGTGATGGTTTAATTGTTACGAGCGATGCATAAACGCTGGCAATACAAGTATATAAAGGCTCCGCTCGGAGCCTTTATATTACATTATGTTTTTCAGTGCTCTCGCATACTTTGGATCTGGTGAGCGATTTCGATATAATTTGAAGCACCCAACTCTAACAATACAACGCCTACCAAAACTTACTGAGCAGTAATCAGTGGGTCATGCCTCATTACGAAGTCTCTCCCAATCATCGCAAATGCACAGTTCTCTGTCCTTGTTCATGTGCATCAGCCTTTTACACTCCGGCTGAATAGTTTTTCGCATGTCCCAGACTTCAATCTCTCTCTCAATTTTCAAGCAAAGTTCAGTCACTTGTTATATGGTTGAACCGCATCTAAATTCACGAAATATAGTCTCCGGTAATTTCGTGATACTTCATGGAGTTGTCCCTCAAGCGAGGGGGATTTTATGAAAAAAGGGTATTCGACGTGAGCATAAGCACATAAAATGTGCACTGTACGCAGGCGTATGAACTGGAAACATTTGTCTTATAAAACATTATTAATGAATTGCCAATGTTCAACTTTTAGTAAAGCATCTTTGTCCATAAGTAAGCCAGTGATTCTTCTGCTCAACTCAGTCACTAGAACATCGACACAAACAAAAAGGGGCTACGTGAGCCCCTTTCTTCATTGGATGAAAAGCCGTTAACCTAAGCTTTCCGTTACTACTGGTTTGGTATTGCGTTTGGCGATCCAGTAAGCAACGCCGCCCCAAAGTACTGTAAGCACCCAAAGAGCAGTCCAGTGTTTTGCGACTTGTTGCCACGTTGCGCCCATTTGGTTGAGAGCTAAAAAGCCTTTGATTGCCCAAGTGCTCGGGCTCAAGTCTGCAAACCAAAGCAGCGGGGTAGGAATTGATTCAACCGGCCAAATAAACCCAGCTAGAAAGATCAACGGCATTGAGCTCACTAATACGACGAATGTCACGAGCTCGCGTCTTGGCAATAAATAGCCTAGCCATAAGCCTAAGCCACAGCAGCTAAGTAAGAAAGGCAGGAGCAAGGTGAGTAGCTCACCTGCGTTGGCAACATGGTTAACGTTCAAACGTTCGAAGCTATAGCCAAAGTAATATGCGCTCAGTAGGTAGTAAATCGCGACAAAAACTACGGTTCTTGCTAATAACAATGCACCGGTTGAAACCTGCGACCAATAACCGCGACCATGGCGTTGCGTACCCGTTTGTAAACCGACCGCCATCAACAATGTTTGCTGAAGGATCAACACAAACACCGCTGGCACAACGTACTCAATGTAGCCCATAGTCGGGTTAAAGGTTGGCTTCATGTTCAGCTTAATGGCAGAGTAATCATGGCTCGCCATACTCAGTGGCACGCCATCAATCACCATCTTACTGACTTTAACTTGAGCACCAAGCGTACCGCCTGCTGTTGCCAGGCCTTCTACCACGGTGCCGTAGACCAAGAAGTAGGAAGCATCAGCCGCATAAGCCAGAGTAGGACTGCTGCCAAGCATCAAGTCTTTATAGAAGTGTTCTGGAATCACCAAGAAACCCGTGATCTCTCGGTCTAAGAACGCTTGTTTCGCGTCAGCAATGGTGTGTAGGCGTGTCACAACTTTAACTTGTGGCGTCGCATCGACCATACGCTCAAGCTTCAAGCTGGTTTGGCTTCCATCGAGATTCACGATCGCTATCGGCTGTTCTCTTGGCGTTTGTTGCGCGTACGGAAGTGGGTATAAGAACGAGTAAAACACTACGCCACCAAAGACAGTCAGTACCACGACAGGATTGGTCATCACTGAGCGTAACTCGGTTTTAATCAATTGCCATAAGTTCATATTGCCCCCTGCTTACCATCAGCACCAGTTGCGCTATTGAGTAAGGCGGTATTATGATGTTTTGCCATCAAAGCCGCCGTCATCAATAACGGAATAACGTACCCAGCCATCGGCCATAGGGAGCCGATAGATTGCGCTGCACTAGCGCCGTAATTTGCTTGACCCACTTGGACTTCAATGTAATGAGTGATCGGTAGTAGACTTCGCCATGCTTGCGCCAATGTGTTCATGTCTGAAACTGGGAAGGTGATGCCCATGAATGCAAAGCTCGGTGCGGTAAATGCGCCAGCAAAGCTCATCGCGCGTGCTGGGTCCATGGATAGGAAGAAGAACAATGCCCCCATGATGATGCATGCAATGGTCGTTACGAATTGCGCGAATAACATTGCCAGATAACTCCCTTCCATCGGCCAATCTAGCACCACATAGAACCAAACTAAGAACAGTGCGCCTTGTGCCATAAATACAGGAATGTACTGGCTCAGAACTTTGCTTAGTCGAGTGAAAGGACGTTCGCCTAAGAACGCGAAGCTGTTATGGCCATTACCATATAAACGGAAATGCGCCGCGAGGATCAAAATGGTGCTGACCACGACACAGATTTGCCAGATAGCAGGCACAATCGCGGTTACCAAGAACTGAGCGTAGTTAGTGTTACGGTTAAACAGAGCAGTAATCTGGGTGGAAATCGGCACGGCTTGCCCAATGGCGGCTAACGTTGTGGTATTGCCTTTCGCTAGATTACCCATGGCTTCAAGCTGAGCATCAAAATACCCTTGAGATTGCGCGACCGCGGAGTTAATCAACTTAGCAACCAAAATGTATTGGCTGTTGAAAAAGACGGAGAGCTGCGGTTGTCGATGCAAAAGAATGTCTTGGTCAAATTGAGGGGGAATCACAGCATAAGCGTAGATATCACCCTCGATCATTGCGTTCTTCGCTTCTGTTGAACTGACGTAGTGGTAATCAACAGAAAGGGTGGATGAGGCGTCAAGAGATTGAATCATCTTGCGTGACAACTGTGAGTGCTGTAAATCGACCACGCCAATAGGAAGATCTCTGGCAATGCCTACAGAGAATACCCCCCAAATACTGATTGCCAATAAGATCGGCACCCAAGTAAGGCAAGACAACAACCACTTATCGCGCCTTAGGACCTGTCGTTGTGAGATTTGAATCGTCATAGTACTAAACCAACGCGATTACAGGTCAACCACGACGCTCATGCCCATTCGAAGCTCAGGCTCTGGCTGGGTAGGGCGAGCTTCGACTTCAAATGTACGAAGATCAAAACCTTTTGATGCATCTGTGGCGCGCCATGTCGCGAAGTCACCCATAACGGCAACGTGCGTTACTTTAAACTCAACGTCTTTATCAAGGGCAGGCAGATAAGCTTCGAACGTAGTACCTTTGGTAAAGTGTTTGAGCAAATCTTCACGTACGTTAAGGGTTGCCCATGAGTCTTGCGTATCGATAACCGTCACAACCGGGAAGCCTTGAGGAGACAGCTCACCACTTTGCAGTAGTACTTGAGAGACTTCACCATCAAACCAGCTGAAGATTTGTGTGTCTTTCGCGTAGGCTTCTACTTCGGCAACAGCACCAGCTGCCATACGAGCTTTTTCTGCTGCGGCGACTTTAGTTTCGCTACGCGCGCCTTCTTTTGCCATGTTGTACATTTGGAACGCTGCGCTCTCGGTGTACTTAGAAGCTTGCCACTGAGTCAGCGCCTCATCGCGTTTTTGTTCTGCGACAACGCCATCTTTGTAGAGGTTATTTACGCGCTGGTAAGTTTTTTCCATCAAATTAGCAGCCGCTTGTGCTTTCAACCACTGGTCTTTTGCTGCTTGAATTTGTTGCTCACGCGCGCCTTTTTCTGCTTCTAACGCCAACGCGCCAGCGGCTTTTTCACCGGCTTTTGCTTGTTCTAGCTTTGCTTCGATTTCAGGGCTGTGAAGGGTAAAGATTAACTGACCTTTTGTTACGTCGTCGCCTTTGCGTACCATAACTTCATCAATACGTCCTGGCACTTTAGAAGAGATGCTGTATTGCTGCGCTTCAATCAACCCTTGTAAACGTGCTGGTTCCGGTTGATACGCTTGGTAGAACTGATAACCAACCCAAGAAGCGACACCCAAAGCGCAAATTGATAGTAGAGCGGGTTTTAGAGATTTTGTTGCCATGACTTATTTTGCCTCTTTGGATGTTGATGCTGGAACGTAAGCAGTATGTTGGTATTGAGCGAAGCTGTTCATTTCGCTACTTAGTGCTAATAGTTTGGTCAAAGAAATTAGATAGCGGAAACGCGCTGCAGATTGCTGTGTTTCTACGCTGGCGACATACAGTTGCGCGTCGACCACATCCAAAGATGACGATAAGCCCTGAGTGAAGGCTTTTTCGCGTAAGCGTAGGTTCTCGTCTGCAAGGGCGATACTGGATTCTAAACCTTGGACCTCATCAATGGCTTGCTGCGCCTCTAGGTAGGTTTTCTGTACCAGAAGCGACAAATCTTGCTTGGCTTGTGACTTTAGTGCATCCACTTGCGTGACCATACTTTGCGCTGCTTTTACTTTTTCGCTGCGACCAGTGGATTCGATAAGCGGAATATTCACTCCGACACCAACTAACCAATCGGGCTTAATTTGACTGGCAAGTGAGTCGTCTTCATACAGGTTGTAATCACCGTACAAATAGACTTCTGGATAGTATTTGCCTTTCTCGGCTTTTATCAGGCTCGATGCTTGTTTGTGTTTCGCATTTAATAAATCCAAGCCAGGGTAGGTCAATAGAGTTTGATCGACAAAAGCATTCAATGGAGGAAGGTTGTCATTGATGAAGAGTGATTCTGATGGTTCTACCGAATCATTCTGCGCCAAGATTTTGCCAAGAGCAGCTTGGGCAATACTTAAATCGCTGGCCGCTTTACGAGTTTCTACTTTCGCTTTGTCTAGTGATGCTTCTGCTTGAAGGCGTTCAACTCGTGCAATCTGGCCTTGCTCTTCCATCTTAATTGCAAAATCACGGTGTTTGGTTAAGCCTTTTTCGACGGCTTGGCGAGTCGCCAGCACTTCTTTCGCTAATACAACCGAGAAGTAGTATTTAGAGAGATCTTCAAAACGCGCCTGTTGCTCCATCGCGAGCTGGCTTTTTGCTTCGTCTGTTTTACCTTCTGCTGCTGATTGAGCAGCATTAATGCGACCACCGGTAAAGATTGGCCAGATAGCACGAATCGAAGAGGAGAAGATGTCACGCTCAGTGATCGTTGAAGTAGTATTCGCAAGTGCACTAAAGATAGGTTGAAAGACTGGTGGCACACTGATTTGTTGCCCAGTACTGTCGAATAACTGCTGACCCGAGACCGTTACGTCAGTGTCTAAGCGCGTGTAATTCGCTCCGATGCTGACTTGTGGAAGATTAAGGTTGTCTGTCGCACTTTGTTGGTATTCGTAACTTTCAACGTTCGCACGCTGTGCTTTTAGTGAATAGTTGTTTTCTAACAACAATTTCCATGCGTCATCAAATGTGATGGGAGCCGATTGACAGGCAAGAGAAATTGAGCTGCTGAGAAGGCCCAAGATCCAGAACTTTCCGGTTTGTTTCATAGTGGCTGCTTTGCTTTAGAGTATTAGCTCTAATATAAAGTATTCATTCGAAAGTGTTAAGTGATTGGCGAAAAGAATTGTTGGAGAAATGTTGCGCTCAATTGAGTGTAGACCACTTGAGCGCAGCTGTGTTGTTTTTTACTTCATGGAAGGGCAGTGAAACTCTGCTCTCCACTCAAGTTGGCGAGAACCTCGCATTGTATTCAGCAGGTCTTTACCACTCATCTGTGGGAACGATAGCAGCACCTTAAGATCTGGGGAGCTGGCATCACTCTTTTCGTAAGCTCTGACGTGAGTAAACGTTGAATACATATTCTCTGACAGCATAGCCTTATTCAGGCAAATTCCAAATGTATCGCGTTCCATGTTTAGGTGTTCCTTCTAACTATAAAAGCGCCTCTGTTTATAGTTATTGCAGTGGCAGATGGTGTCTAAGTGATTGTCTTAACGTCAGTATTTGTATTTTTATCAATGTGTCTTCAAATTTTCTGACGCAAGTGTTGAGCGTTAAATAGACTTCCAGTTGGCTGCTTTCTTTTGCCGAAGCTCTCTCTGGCTTCTTGACTAAAAATTATACGATGGAAAGTCTCAAAACGCCTCAAAAACCGATAAATTTGATGTGATCGTGTTCAAGATTTAGATGGCAATTTATGTATGGTGTTGAATAAATAACAACATTATTTGGCTGGCGATTTGATTGCTTTTTTATATTTCGTTTCGCTTATCAATGATGGATCGCATACGTGACATAAGCATGAACCTGATGATTTTAAAGCGTCAAATGTTGTCACTGTTGCAGCGTTGTTAACTCGTACTCCCTTTTGCCTTTATCTCTACTTATTTCGACTTAACTCTTTGCGAGAAAGGCATTCTGATTTTTATTTATGCAATAAAATCATGTTAAAAATGCAAACGATTCATTTTACTCATGCGCATAAATCAATAATATTTTTGAGGTTATTAGAGGATCTGACTGGTTCTCATATCAAAAATGCTTGTGATGAGTAAATCCTTTTTGCAGGTGCGTTTCATATGAGAATTAATCTGTTAAAGGAAACTATTTATGGCTCAGTTAGTCGATGAAATCGTATTTCAGTCAGGGGTCAAACTCAGCAATCGTATCGTGATGGCACCGATGACGATTCAGTCCGCTTTTTTTGATGGCGGGGTGACTCAAGAGATGATCAATTACTACGCCGCTCGCTCAGGTGATGCTGGCGCAATTATTGTTGAAAGTGCTTTCGTTGAGAATTACGGTCGTGCTTTCCCTGGTGCTCTGGGGATTGATACTGATAGCAAAATAGCAGGTTTGAAAAAGCTCGCCACCGCGATTAAAGCGAAAGGTTCCAAAGCCATTCTTCAAATCTACCATGCCGGTCGTATGGCTAACCCTGAATACAACGGTGGTCATCATCCTATTTCGGCAAGTCCTGTCGCTGCACTTCGCGATAATGCGGAAACACCTTTAGAAATGACAAAAGAGCAAGTCGAAGCCATGATTGAAAGCTTCGGTAATGCTGTCAATCGTGCCATCCTCGCTGGTTTTGACGGTGTTGAAATTCACGGCGCAAATACTTACCTGATCCAACAATTCTTCTCACCACATTCAAATCGTCGACGCGACAAATGGGGTGGTAACATTGAGAAGCGCACCAGATTCCCTCTTGCGATTTTAGATAAAACGAAACAAGTCGCGTCATCTCATGATAAGTCGGATTTTATTATCGGTTACCGATTCTCGCCAGAAGAGATCGAGCAACCGGGCATTCGCTTTGAAGACACAATGTTCCTATTGGATAAGTTGGCGAGTTCAGGCTTAGATTACTTCCATTTCTCGATGGGCAGTTGGGCACGTAACTCAATTGTTACTCCAGAAGATCAAGAGTTACTTATCGACAAGTATCGTCAACTTCAATCTGATGCCGTAGCAAAAGTGCCTGTCATTGGTGTTGGTGGTATCGCTCAACGTGCAGATGCGGACAGTGCATTGACACAAGGTTATGACATGGTCAGTGTTGGTAAAGGCTATTTGGTCGAACCAACATGGGCAGGTAAGGTGCTGGATAATGAAACTTGCGCTGAGTTTGCTGATATTGCTCAGCAAGAAGCATTGCAGATCCCAACACCGCTTTGGGAAATCATGGATTACATGATTGTTGATAGTGCAGCCGAAGCGCTAAAACACCAACGTATTAAAGAGCTCCAAAACATTCCGATTAAATTCAATTCGGGCGAGTACACGGCATATGGGCGCGGTCACAATGGTGACTTACCAGTAACGGTTACCTTCTCTGAGGATAAAATATTAGAGATTTTTGTCGATTCATCTAAAGAGTCTGATGGTATTGCAAACCCTGCTTTTGAGCGTATTCCGCAGCAGATCCTTGACGGACAAACACTGAATATCGATGTTATTTCAGGTGCGACAGTCAGCAGCCAAGCGGTTCTTGATGGCGTGTCAAATGCGGTTGATTTGGCTGGTGGCAACTCAGAAGCATTGCGTTGTAAAGCGAAGGAAGCGGTTGAATGGTCATCAAAAACCATCGAAGAAACCGTTGATATTGTGGTTGTTGGCGGCGGTGGTGCTGGTTTGAGTGCAACGCTGACAGCGCTTGATAAGGGCAAGTCAGTTATTTTGCTTGAGAAGTTCCCTGCGATTGGTGGTAACACTGTTCGAACGGGTGGTTGGGTTAATGCTGCAGAACCTGAATGGCAAAATGACTTTGCTGCGCTTCCGGGTGAGAAAGAGACGCTAATGTTGCTGGCGAAAACGCCAGAGTCAGAATTTGTGGATGAGTACCTTGCTGATTTCAAAGTGCTGAAATCACAACTCGATAACTACTTCACTGACCTAGAAAGTGGCAAACAGTACTTGTTTGATTCGGTAGAGCTACATCGCATCCAAACTTACCTTGGTGGTAAACGCACTGATTTAAATGGTGAGTCTATCCATGGTCAGTATGACTTGGTTGAAACGCTGACTTCTCGTTCTATGGAATCCATCGATTGGTTGAGTGAAAAGGGCATCGACTTTGACCGCAGTGTCGTGGAAATTCCAGTCGGGGCGTTGTGGCGTCGAGCACACAAACCAAAGCGTCCAAAGGGCGTTGAGTTTGTCGATAAACTGTCAAAACGTATTCAAGACCAAAACGGGCGCATTATTACTGATACGCGAGCTACCGATCTGATTGTAGAGGATGGCAAAGTCGTTGGTATCAAAGCGGTTCAAGCGAACGGCACTAAGTTTGTACTGCGCGCAAATCATGGTGTTGTTCTGGCCTCTGGTGGTTTTGGTGCAAACACTCAAATGATCAAAAAGTACAACTCATACTGGAAAGAAATCGCGGACGATATCAAAACCACCAACTCACCAGCGCTTGTCGGTGATGGTATTGAAATCGGTGAAAAGGCCGGTGCAGAACTTGTAGGCATGGGATTTGTGCAGTTAATGCCGATCGGTGACCCTAAGTCGGGTGCTTTGCTTACGGGGCTGATTGTTCCGCCAGAGAACTTTGTGTTTGTTAACCAACAAGGTAAGCGCTTTGTTGACGAGTGCGGAAGTCGCGACGTGCTTTCGGATGCCTTTTTCGACAATGGTGGCCTTATCTACATGATTGCCGACGAAAACATTCGTCAAACCGCGGCGAACACATCGGATGAAACCATTGAGCGAGAAATTAAAGAAGGCATTATTGTTCAAGCCGATACGCTAGAAGAGCTGGCTGAGAAGATTAATGTGCCAGTTGCTGAATTGACCAATACGATTGCACAGTACAATGCCTGTGTAGAGCAGGGGCATGATCCTGAGTTTCATAAGAGTGCGTTTGGTTTGAAAGTGGCGCAAGCCCCGTTTTATGCCACACCTCGCCAACCATCGGTTCACCATACGATGGGCGGCTTGAAAATCGATACTAAAGCGCGCGTTATCGGTAAAGATGGCAACATCATCGAAGGCTTGTACGCTGCGGGAGAAGTAACGGGTGGCATCCATGCGGGTAACCGTCTGGGCGGGAATGCCTTGATCGACATTTTCACCTACGGCCGTATCGCAGGTGAAAGTGCATCTGACCTTGTTTAATCGTCATTAAGTTAAGAAGTACCAGTTAAGAGGGGAGCGATGCTTCCCTCTTTTTCACATTGGACATTCAGGATCTTCAGATGAGCATAAAGAAATACAGCGCACGATTTCCGATGATGGGCACATTCATCGATCTTGTCGTTTACCACGCCAATGGTGAACACCTAATAAAAGAAGCTTATTTTCAGCTAGAGCAATTCGCTCAACGTTTTACGGTGAATCAACCAGATTCGGAACTGATGCGCGTTAATCAAAACGCAGGTATTGCTCCCGTTTGTGTTCAACCGGACCTTTTTGCCCTAATTAAACTGGCAAAAATGGTCAGTGAAGACCGAAGTCATCCTTTCAATATTGCGATTGGTCCTCTTGTGAAAGCGTGGCGAATTGGATTTAAAGATGCCAAGGTTCCGAGCCGTGAAGAGATTGAAACAAAGCTCAAATTGGTTGACCCTAGCCAAGTCATCCTTGATGAGCACCAATGCTCTGTTTATTTAAACCACGTCGGTATGGAGATAGATTTGGGTGCCATTGCTAAAGGATATTTCGCCGATCAGGTTAAACGAGAGTTAGTCTCTGCTGGCGTAGAAAATGGTTTTATTAGTTTGGGGGGGAACGTATTAACGATTGGTCAATCACCAACTAATACGAATCAAGCATGGAATGTTGGCATTCAGAATCCGTTAGGGGAACGTGGTGATGTGATTCGCGTTGTTCCACTTAAAGGGATGTCGATGGTCACTTCCGGGATCAACGAGCGCTTTTTTCAGAACAATGGGCAACGTTACCATCATTTGTTGGACGCAAAAACGGGAATGCCGATTGAGACTGATATCGCTGGGCTTACGATTCTATCGGAGCATTCGGTCGATGGTGAAATATGGAGCACAGCAGGGTTTTTACCATCAATGCAAGAATCTATGTCTTATTTGAATCAGCAAGCTGGCATTGAAGCAGTGGCGGTTTCAAAGCTAGGTGAGGTTGTTGTTACCGAGGGATTAATCGATCGAAATGGCGGGATTTACCTACGCTGAGGTTTATCGAAGCGAGACAGGAAACAGAGGCAGAAAGTATACATTCTCCCCCTTGTTATCTCATGATTTTATTGAAGTCAGGTGATTAGTCATCGGCTCCACACTTCACGCATTCTTCATAAGTGCGTTCTTCTTCACTGATCACCACATAGCCACTGACACACTTGTCACACAGCGCGAGTTTTGGGTAAGCCAGTTTTTGCTTTTTGGCGCTCGTGTCGCCTTCAACAATGTAATATTTTCTCATGTTATTTTTTCATTTTAGAGCGAACCGTGTACTTTAACATGCCGCTAGTTAAGGGGAGCAAACGCAAAATAAAGCCGCTGATTCTGCTTTATAAGAACTTAACTCGTTCATCAAGGCATTCATCCGATCCCATTTCGAACTCGCGACATATCCAAGGCCGATTTTCATAAATAGTGCACATTAAACTGTCTCTATCTAACGCTGCGCACCAACCATCATCCAGTCGCATCATTGTCTCACCGCCATATTGATCACGTTCGATAAATTCTTCTGGAACGCCAGTATCTGAGATAATCATAACTTCAAGACGACAGCAGCATGCTTGGCAGTTTGAGCAAGAAACATTGGAGGATAACGGGTTTTTAGTGGGTATGTTCATGGATAGCTACAACTAGATCAATTGTGCATGATACCGTAAATGCTAGTTCAAATGACCTTTATTTTTTAGCTGGGGGCGCCTAGCTGAACCCTTTGGGCAGCATTTGTTGGTCATTTCTACTACGTTATCGATTTCTCATGTAGGCAAGCTACTCCGCAAAGTCTCTGTCTTGTATAAATACCCAACAATTCGCTGCAAAAAACAGCTCAAAGGTCAACAGACCCTAACTTTGTCAGCCAGAAAGTAACTTAAGTAGGAGAGTGGACGATCATATTCTCTTCCCTAGCGCCTAAAAACTGAGCACCAGCCAGCGAGATTATTTCCCTCGTTCACATATTTGTCATTTAGCGGGTACAGCTTTGTTAACTCAGTGTTAACGTAGGAGCGTCGTCACAGTGATGTGGTAGTTCGAGAGTCGATAAAGGATATATCAATGAGTTGGAGAACGATCAGCTTTCGCAAGCGCATGCTCATTATTATGACGCTGTCGGGTTTGATCGAACTTCTTATTCTTGTTGCCGCGGGCTTTACTTACCTTAAGTTCGATCAAGAACAAGAGATGGGTGAGAAAGCACTCGGTGTCGCGCGTTTCTTATCAACTTCTCATATTGTCCTTGAGATGATCGAATCAGAAAATTCTGACCCATATCAACAGCGCTTTCGTGAAATGACCGATGCGTTGGGTGCTGCATTTATTGTTATCGGCGATAAAAATGGTGTGCGTCTGATTCACCCCGTCGACGAACGTATCGGTAAACCAATGAAAGGCGGTGATAACCAAAGAGCGTTGGTGGAAGGGAAGTCCTATATTTCTACGGCTCAAGGTTCATTAGGTTATTCCGTTCGTGGTAAAGCGGCGATTTTTGACCAGCAAGGCAACATTATTGGGGTGGTTTCTGTCGGTTATCTCTTGGAGCGCCTACAAGATCGAATCGAGCCGTTTCTTGCTTTTCTAATTGTAATGGCATTGGTTGTGGTTGCAGCCAATGCCGTGGTCTCTAACTATGCGTCACGTAAATTCCAACGAGCGATCATGGGCTTTGAGCCGGAAGAGATTGGTCGCTTATACGGTGAATTGGATGTGACTATGAGCACCATTAAAGAAGGGGTGCTCAGTGTTGATGCGCAAGGTGTATTACGCTCAATCAACCGTAGCGCATGCCAAATTCTAGGTATTAACCGAGAGGCTGCGCTCAACAAACCGTTGACCGATACGCTCCGAGATAGCGATTTGTATACGGTGTTAGAAACAGGACAAGAAGATCACGACATCGAGATCTTCCTCAATCACAAACGCTTGATCGCGAACCGTTCACCGATCTTTGTAGATGGCAAAATCGTCGGTGCAGTATCGAGCTTCCGTTTGCGTGATGAAATCAACGAACTCACCGAGCAACTTTCGCAAACCAAAGAGTATGCGGATTTGCTTCGCTCACAAACGCATGAACACAGAAACAAACTCAACACCATTAGCGGCTTGGTTCAAATGGGTGAACTAGATGCGGTGCAGCAGCTTATTGGACAAGAGACGGCGCATTACCAAGCGATGATTGAGTTCTTACGGGACACCATTAAAGATCCTCTTATCACTGGCATGCTTTTAGGCAAGACAGAACGTGCACGGGAGCTTGGTTTGCAACTGGTGGTCGAAGAAGGCAGTCGCCTAGAACCGCTACCTGAATGGCTCAATGCCGAAGATTTGGTGACCATTCTTGGCAACCTAGTCGATAACGCATTTGACGCAACTTTGTCTGCTATTCGTGTTGAATCTGCGTTTGCATTAGAGCGTCGCAGTATTGATGTTTCGATCAGTGATTACGGAAACGAAGTGATTTTAGAGGTGGTCGGCCAAGGTTGTGGGCTACCGGAAAACATTGAGCCACAAGAGCTCTTGAAAAAGGGCATTTCAACCAAGTCGCGTCAGAATCGAGGGGTAGGATTACACCTTGTGAATCAACTGGCGACGCGTTATCACGGTTATGTTGAGATGCTACCAAATACAGAACATGGAACGAGAATTACCGTGTATTTGCCTAAGGAAGAACAAGTATGAATACGGCAACGCGAGTCATGATCATCGAGGATGATATTGCCATTGCAGAGCTTCACCATAAATATCTTAGCCAACTCTCCGGCTTGGAAGTAGTGGGCATTGCAACGACACGGATGGAAGCAGAAATGCAGCTAGAGATCCTTAAACCAGATTTGTTACTGATGGATGTTTATTTGCCAGACGGAACGGGTTTGGAGATTCTCAATACGCTGCGCTCAAACAATCAAACTTGTGACGTGATTTTAATTACCGCGGCGAGAGATGTAGATACGCTTCAACAAGCGATGCGTGGCGGGGTCGTTGATTATCTACTCAAACCTGTCATGTTCCCTAGATTAGAAGCGGCATTGCAAAAGTACATTTCTCAACGTCAACAACTGAACGTTGCAGAAAGCTTGGATCAGAACCTAGTCGATAAGATGCTTCAATCGAGTACGAGCGCAGATAGCACGCCACAACGATTACCAAAAGGGATTGATGGCGTAACTTTAGACAAGATTCGTGCTTTGTTTGTTGGAGAAGGCATGTTTACGGCGGACGAAGCAGGCGAACAGATCGGCGCCAGTCGCACGACGGCCAGACGTTATTTGGAATACTTGATTAGCTCAGGTGAGCTAGAAGCGGATTTGAACTACGGAACCGTAGGGCGACCAGAACGCAGTTATAAAAAAGTGATTCGATAGCTCGTACTGTTTACACGCAAGAACGGCGGCACGATTTCCCGCCGCTTTCATTTTCCTAAGAATTTGCCACTCCAGATCGGAGAGGTTTCTGATAGAACACTCGAGTGTTGTTCCGTCAAAATCAAACGCAACAAAAAACGCGCGACATGACAAATGTAGCCTATTGCACATTACTTATGTAATGGATTGCAAATCTGAACAATTATTCCTCAATTTAGAGTTTTTGCTTAATTTTTACCCAGTCAGAATGAGTTGGCTTTATTCCATTGTATTCAATTGCTTATGTCGTATTGTGTAAATTATTTAAACGTTTGCACTACCAAGTGTTGATGTAAATCAAATAGTCGTAGACAATACGCCCCCGTGTCGGAAATCTCCTCCGTAGAGTGCAAGGTTGTACTCGAGAGACATAAGTGTCCTAAAAGACCGCCAGTTGTTGAATTTCAAACTATGGTTAAGGAGTTCAACCGTTGAGGTGGGTTTTAGGGCTATAGGCTTTACCTATCAACGTAATAGGTAAGACCAATTTTCTATTTTGGGGTGCCATTGATAGGGTTGGCTCAATCCTTTTAGCCGTATCCGGGCACACAATAAGTACCTCGTTTTTAAGGGAAAGATGATGGTAATACCAGAAAACAGCAGCATCGTTATTTTTGGTGCTTCAGGTGACCTTACATACCGTAAGTTAATTCCTGCTCTATACCACCTTTATGCGAACAAGCAGCTTCCAGAGAATTTTGCCATTCTAGGTGTAAGTCGTACAGAATACAGTGACGAGTCTTACCGCGAGAAGTTGAAAAAATCGCTTCAGGAAATGGAAAAGACAGAGCCAGAAACGCTTGATGCATTTATCAACCACCTGCATTACCAAGCAATCAATACTTCTGACACACAAGATTACAGCAAGTTGGCGGTTCGACTAGACCAACTCGCAGACGAATATCAATTCGAACAACGTAATACGCTTTTCTACCTTGCTACACCACCAAGCCTTTACAGCGTGATCCCTGCAAGCCTTGCAGCGCACGGTCTGAATAACGAGGATGATGGTTGGAAACGTCTGATCATTGAGAAACCTTTTGGTTACGATCTTGAATCAGCGCGCATCTTGGATAAAGAAATCCACGAGCACTTCCAAGAGCATCAAATCTACCGTATCGACCACTACCTAGGTAAAGAAACGGTTCAAAACCTTCTTGTACTTCGTTTCTCTAACGCTATGTTTGAGCCGTTGTGGAACCGTAACTTCATTGATTACGTTGAAATCACAGGCGCAGAATTCTTAGGCGTAGAAGAGCGTGGCGGTTACTACGATGGTTCTGGTGCAGTACGCGACATGTTCCAAAACCACTTGCTACAAGTGTTAGCAATGGTTGGTATGGAGCCACCTGCACAAATCAATGCTGACGCGATGCGTGATGAAGTCGTAAAAGTGCTGCAGTGTCTTAAACCACTGGATGAAGACGCACTTCGCAACGATCTTGTATTAGGTCAGTACACGGCGTCTGAAGTTCGTGGTCAACAACTTCCTGGTTACCGTGAAGAGAACGGCGTAGCAGACGATTCTCGTACTGAGACTTACATCGGCCTGAAAGCTTACATCAACAACTGGCGTTGGAATGGCGTGCCTTTCTACGTACGTACAGGTAAGCGTCTACCGACTCGCGTGACAGAGGTGGTTATCCACTTTAAACAGACACCACACCCAGTGTTTGGTCAAAACGCACCAGAGAACAAGCTGATTATTCGTATTCAGCCAGACGAAGGCATTCAAATGAGCTTTGGTCTGAAAGAGCCGGGCGCAGGCTTTAAAGCGAAGGAAGTGAAAATGAACTTCCATTACGCTGATCTGCAAGAAACCCAAATGCTAACTGCTTATGAGCGTCTACTACTTGATGCCCTAAACGGTGATGCAACGCTATTTGCTCGTAGCGATGCGGTTGAAGCGTGTTGGAAATACGTACAACCAATTCTAGATTTCAAGCAAGACCCACAAGCGCTATTCGGATACGCATGTGGTACATGGGGACCAAAAGAGGCGGACGACTTGCTACAGCGAGCTAACCGCGCATGGCGCTTCCCTTGTAAAAACCTAACAGATACGGACTACTGCGAACTATGATCAACCATAAGATCTACCAAACAGCAGAGCAGGTAGTAGAAAGCCTTGCTAACGACATGAAAGCGTTTAGCGAAATGGGCCGACCTGTTCACATCTCTCTTTCTGGCGGCAGCACACCTAAAATGCTGTTTAAGCTATTGGCAACAGAAGCTTACGCGACGTCAATTCAGTGGCAAAACCTACACTTCTGGTGGGGTGATGAGCGTTGCGTTGCTCCTGATGATGCAGAAAGCAACTACGGTGAAGCAAATACGCTACTATTTAGCCAAGTAAGCATTCCTGCTGAGAACATCCACCGCATTCGTGGTGAAGACGAGCCAGAAGTTGAAGCACAGCGCTTTGCGAAAGAGATGGCAGAAGTGATTCCAACTGAAAATGGCACTCCTGTGTTTGATTGGATCTTACTTGGTGTTGGCGCAGACGGTCATACCGCATCGCTGTTCCCAGGTCAGACAAATTACGATGATGAGAACTTATCAGTATTGGCTTCTCATCCTGAGTCTGGTCAGATTCGTGTATCGAAAACGGCACGCGTACTAGAAGCAGCGAAGCGCATCAGTTACTTGGTACTTGGCGCTGGTAAAGCAGACATTATCGAAGAGATTAATAGCTCACCAGCACGCGTACTTCCATATCCGGCAGCGAAGATCCAAGCGAAAGCGGGTCTGACGGAATGGTATTTAGATTTAGACGCAGCGGCAAAAATCGCTTAATGCGGCCGCTGGTCGAATAAAAGACAATTGGAGAGAAACAATGAAAGGTGATATCGGTGTAATCGGCCTTGCTGTAATGGGTCAAAACCTTATCCTAAACATGAACGACCACGGCTTTAAAGTTGTGGCTCACAACCGTACTGCTGCTAAAGTAGACGAGTTTCTGGAAGGTCCAGCGAAAGGCACAAACATCATCGGTGCATACTCTCTAGAAGAACTAGTAGAGAAGCTAGAAACACCACGTAAAGTGATGCTTATGGTTCGTGCAGGTGACGTTGTTGACACGTTCATTGACAACCTAATTCCGCTTCTAGACGAAGGCGACATCATCATCGACGGTGGTAACACTAACTACCCAGATACAAACCGTCGCGTTGCACATTGCCGTGAGAAAGGCATTCACTTCATCGGTACTGGTGTATCTGGTGGTGAAGAAGGTGCACGTTTTGGTCCTTCAATCATGCCTGGCGGCGCGGCTGAAGCTTGGGAAGCGGTTAAGCCAATCTTCCAAGGTATTTCTGCAAAAACTGACGCTGGCGAGCCATGTTGTGACTGGGTTGGTAACGACGGTGCTGGTCACTTCGTTAAGATGGTACACAACGGTATCGAATACGGTGACATGCAGCTTATCACTGAAGCTTACCAGTTCATGAAAGACGGTCTTGGTATGTCTGCAGACGAGATGCAAGCAGTATTCGCTGATTGGAACAAGACTGAGCTAGACAGCTACCTTGTTGAAATCACTGCTGACATCCTTGGCTACAAAGATGAAGACGGCGAGCCTCTGGTTGAGAAGATCCTAGACACAGCAGGCCAAAAAGGTACTGGTAAATGGACTGGTATCAACGCACTAGACCTAGGCATTCCACTAACGCTTATCTCTGAGTCTGTATTCTCTCGTTGTCTATCTGCACTGAAAGACCAACGTGTTGAAGCTGAGTCTCTATTCGGTAAGACAATCACTCCAGTAGAAGGCGACAAGCAAGAGTGGGTTGATGCACTGCGTCAAGCGCTACTAGCTTCTAAGATCATCTCTTACGCTCAAGGCTTCATGCTAATGCGCGAAGCGTCTAACGAGAACGGTTGGGACCTAAACTACGGTAACGTAGCTCTAATGTGGCGTGGCGGTTGTATCATCCGTTCTGCGTTCCTAGGCAACATCCGTGATGCGTACGAAGCGAACCCAGACATCGCGTTCCTAGGTTCTGATGAGTACTTCAAAAACATCCTACAAGGCAGCCTAGCAGCATGGCGTAAAGTAGCAGCGAAATCTCTAGAGTCTGGTATCCCAATGCCATGTACGATTTCAGCGCTATCTTTCCTAGACGGTTACACAACAGCTCGTCTACCAGCGAACCTGCTTCAAGCTCAACGTGACTACTTCGGTGCTCACACTTACGAGCGTATTGACCGTCCACGTGGTGAATTCTTCCACACTAACTGGACTGGTACAGGCGGCGACACAGCGTCTACAACATACGACGTTTAATCTGCAGTCAGTAAACGGATAAAAGCAAAAAGGATGCCCAAGTGGCATCCTTTTTTATTGTATAGAGAAAACCCCCAGCTAGGCTGGGGGTTCCGTAAAGCTTACAGCTATAAGTCAGTTATATAACCCCTTTCAATTTGATAAAAACGTCTTGTGGTCTGGCAACTGCAAGAGTTAATTAAGAATTGAAAGGGGGTCCCAATGGGGGACGAAAAGAGCTTAGCGCATACGCGATGGAACTGTAAATATCATGTGGTTTTTGGACCTAAGTACCGAAGGCAGGTGTTCTATGGTGAGAAACGAAGGGCAGTAGGCGAGATACTTAGAAAACTATGTGAATGGAAGAACGTGAATATTATTGAAGCGGAATGCTGCGCAGATCATATTCATATGCTTTTGGAGATACCACCTAAGATGAGTGTTTCATCCTTTATGGGGTATTTGAAAGGAAAAAGTAGCCTGATGCTCTATGAGCGATTTGGAGATTTGAAGTTTAAGTACAGGAATCGAGAATTTTGGTGTCGAGGGTATTATGTCGATACGGTAGGAAAAAACACCGGCAAGATACAAAGTTACATAAAACACCAACTAGAGTAGGATAAAATGGGAGAGCAATTGTCGATCCCGTATTCAGGTAGCCCGTTTACGGGCCGCAGGAAATAGTCATATGCAAATGTCAGATCACTACGCGCCTGCTAGGGCGCTGCTAGTAGGAGAGCCTTATAGGCGCATATGAAAAACCACCGGCTATGCCGGTGGATAACTTTATTACCTGCAATTCGTGAGAGAGATACTACTAAAACTAACAGTTTCACAATGATTTGAAGTCAAACGCAGTTCTCACAAATGCAGAAGAACCTTTCAGCACTCTCCTTAAAATACTTCTCAACATCAGGTTTGGGAATAAGAGTATGGCAAGCGATAGATTTCAGTGTTTGAGCAAGAGAAATAAGGTACAGCGAGATAGCTGTCTGAAAAAAATAAGAGAAAATGAAATAGATATTTATGTTCTAGAAAGTAGAGCATTTGTTGATTTATGGGTTTTCGAAAAGAAATTTAAGGGTCTAACAGAGCAACAGATAAGAGATCTAGCAACAGCGATGGGAATAGCCGAGTTTATCAGCTCACGAGGTAGTTTGATGCACGACATTGCTGCATTCTATGTACTTGCAGAAGATCTACATAAAGGTGGTGCTATTAACGGTAAGTATGAAATTACAAAGAAAGGGGCGAAAAGTTACATCACTTTTAAAGGAAATCACAGGCTTAGAAGCATAGTTAAAGGCACGCGTTATCTTTCAAATAATGCCAACATTTTGGCTTTAGGTATTGGGCAAGCTGGTTTGAGAGCGAGTGCTAAAGGCGGAGTATTTCTGACGGTTATATACTCAGTTCCCTATCGAACCTTGGAACTAGCCTTTAAAAAAGATTTTTTGTTCAGTAATTGGATTGTTAGCGTTAGTTCTGATGTTTTAAAAGCTTCAATTTCTGCTACAGTGGGGTACATAGCTGGAACTGCTATTATGAGTGTTACAGGAGTTGTGCTAATACCGATAGGAATTGGTATTGCTGTAGCTTTCGTTGCTGGAGAGCTACTTAACTCTTTGGAAGGAAAATTTGAGTTGAAAGAGAAGGCAATCTTAGCTCTTGACGCGTACTTCGAAAAGAATGCCAAACTATCAGTTGATGGTATAAATGAAGATATTGTAAGTCGGAAATCGATAAGCCAGTTCCAACGCTCTACCACCAAGGCGATTTTCTTATGATAGAACAGAAGCACCCAGTGCATATGGCTTTGGTTTTGGGGATGTTTATTTTATTGGGCGTGTTCTCATTTTATCGTTTATATGAGTATGTAACGTTGGAATCTCTTCAACATCAAATAGGCAGCAACTTTTCAGTCATATATTTAAGCACATCTCATATGGTTAATGTCAGTGGTTTGATCCTAATGCCTACTTTAACGTTATTCATGGCCTCTCGTGTTATTTTTAAATCTTCGGCTATGTCCGTTAAATGGATAGGTTGCGCAACCGCAATTGCTTTACTCGTTGCTATTCCTGGAAGGTTAATTGAGTTTGGGCGATTACAAAACATCGCAGAGATTAACGGCTATTCGGCATGTCCACCCTTTACGCTTGCTTCAAGCGGGATGTTTGTAGAGGCCATGGTGAAAGAACAAAGATATTGCATAGAACCAGAAATCAATCGCCTCGGAATGTATGGTTACTATCATGAGTTGGAGAGAATCGATAAGTTCATCAAAGAGAATATGAGCACCAATTCGGATGGATGATATGAAGTAACTCAAAGAGCGCCTAAGCGCTCTTTTCTTTTACATTGCCTTTTGGGTGATGGCCGAATCTTTCATTCAAGTAGAGAAGTGCACTGACGAAGAGAGCCACAACGGAAACCGTAAAGAGGGCATACATACTTAATACCCAAGCGAATGTGGCTGTCAGAAAGGCAATGAAGGAAAACATTCTGCTGAATGACATTACATGACCTAATTTTTTACTTTTCATAACGCCTCCCAGAGCTTAGTGGGTAGAGCCAGAGTGCTTTCACTCCGCATTTGTATTGTCTCTTTTTTGCTCAGAAGATACCCAAAAAGTAGGCTAAATATTTCTCAAAAAAGATTAAATATTGACCTGGTAGACAGTTTTTAATCGCCAATTGTTGTGAGTTTCATTGCATAGCGTTTTGGACAGCATTTTTGATTCTGTTGAGCGTCAAAAATGATTTTTATCTTTGACTAAAGTAAATGCATCCCAACTGAAAACGCAGGAAACTCTTATGTTAAAGACTCAACTTAAACGTGTCGCATTGATTACTAGCCTATTGGTTTCATCATCAGTGATGGCAAGCACCGGCGCTTACAACACTGACATTCCATCAAGCATCATGACACCTGATAAGGTTGAAACCAGCATTGGTACTCTGAATTTCAAGGATGGCGTGCCAAGCCAACAAACCATGGATACGCTATACAACAATCTCGATACCATGCGTGCGACAGAAGTGTTTATGAACGCGATTCCTATGGCCTCTATGGAAGCGTTGAGAGTCGGGCATGAGAAGATGGGGCTAACCAGTTCAAATCAGGTGATGCTGTTTGATGATCTGATGGATTCAAACCCGCTATTTTTGACGGGTAACACGGATACGGTTTACGCATCGGCGTTTCTTGATTTAGAACGTGATGGTCCAACGGTTGTGGAAATCCCGCCGGGCATGGGGCCAACCACAGTCAATGATGCCTTCTTCCGTTTTGTGACCGATATGGGCGTTGTAGGCCCAGATAAAGGTCAGGGTGGTAAATACCTTATCTTGCCACCAAACTATGACGGTCCAGTCCCTGAGGGTTACCATGTCTCGCAGTCAACAAGTTATACCAACTGGTTTATTGCGCGTGGCTTCCTGAAAGACGGTAAAACCGATGCAGCGGTTAACTCATACCACACAGGTTTGAAGATTTACCCACTGGCGAAGAAAGGCGAACAACCGAAGATGGAATTCATCTCAGGTAGTGGTAAGTCTTTCAACACTATCCATGCGAACGACGACCATTTCTATGATGAAATCAAAACGGTGATCGACAAAGAACCGATTGAATTCATCGACCCAGAAATGCGTGGTTTGATTGCGACTATCGGTATTCAGAAGGGCAAACCATTTGCACCAGATGCTCGCATGCAAAAGATCCTTGAAGATGGTGCTGCGATTGGTAATGCGACGGCACGTGCACTGATGTTCAACCCACGCACCGAGAATGCATATATTTGGAACGATCGTAACTGGAAGACCGCATTCATTGGCAATGATTATCAGTGGTTAATTGAAGAAGGTAACGGTGGACGAAACCTAGATGCACGTACCTATTTCTTCTACATGGCAACGGTTAACACGCCTGCAATGGCATTGAAGATGGTTGGTAAAGGATCGAAATACGCGATTGTCGATAAGTCTGCACAAGGCGAGTACTTTGATGGCGGCAAGAATTACAAACTGACGATTCCTGCCAATGTGCCAGCGAAGAACTTCTGGTCTGTGGTGGCTTACGATACGCAAACACGTTCGGAGCTACAAACGAGCCAACCGTTCCCAAGCAAGAACGACAAACGTGATGAGATGATTGAGAACTCAGATGGCTCGATAGATTTGTACTTTGGCCCGCAAGCACCAAAAGGCAAAGAAGCAAACTGGATTCAAACCGTACCCAATAAAGGTTGGTTCACCATCTTGCGTGTATATGGTCCACTAGAACCTTGGTACGACGGTACTTGGAAGCCAAGTGATATCACTGAGGTTAAATAAGATAAGAGCTTAAGTCCTAGAAGCTGAAGAAGTAAGCCGACCTGTTTATTGGTCGGCTTTCTTGTATTCGTTAACGATGTGGCAATTGAATTTAGTGGCTTAGCTAAGCGCTCGTTTAATAAAGGCTTCTACTTGCGCAATGATTGGATGTTGGTAGAAGGCACGATGGTACTGAATGCCAACGTCAAACATCATGGGTTTACCTTCTAACTTCAAAGGTAATCGACGAATGCCTGCGGGCAACTCTTGGTCTTCGATGTACATACCGACAAATACATATGAGCTGACTTTGACGCAATCTAGCGCAGCACTCATGGAGGAGACCGTCAGTTTTTGTTCTAGATTCACGCCGGTCAACTTACGCATTCGCTCGTAATAAGCGCTTACATCGAGCGATCCCATTGAGACGCGCACAGTATCTAGGTTCTCCATATCGCTTAGCTCAATTTCTTGTTGTTGACTGAGTGGGTGTTGATCATTGACGTAAGCGAAAATCGGCACTGAGCTGACTTTGCGTTCGACCATCCTTTCATTGAGTTCATTCGGAAAACCACCAATACCAATCGCGACAGCACCACGTTTGGGGTTTTCTATGCTTTCAATCGACCAATCAATAAAGGCGATCTTAGGCTTTTGCTCTTCTGTTGTGAGGGCGGTGACCAAAGGAATCGTCAACATGGCAGAAAGAGGATTGATAATGCTGAAAAGGTATTCGTTCGCATGCTGATTCGCATTGTAGCTTTGTGCCAGTTGCGGTATCTGCTCAAGTTGTTCTAACGGCTCGCTTATGGCTTCACATAGCTGCTGGCACAGGAGAGTGGGGGTGTAGAATCCTTTCTCTGCATTGAACAGTTCGTTATCAAATCGCTGGCGACATTCGGCGAGTTGTCGAGTAAAAGTCGCTTTGCTGATGTCGAGGGTGTGACACACTTTCGCCTGCGTTTTTTGCTGGCTGAGCAGATAAAGAAAGCGATACAAATTTAAATCAATGGTATTTTTCACGAAGTAAGCGCCTCAAAACATTGAGCTTTAAGTATCAACGCCTCTCATCCTCTGTTCCAATAAAATCTGAATCATTTTTTTCTTTTGTGACATAGAGTTAGCTCATAAGGGTATGGTGTATCAATACTGATATCGAAACTAAGATTACGTAAAAGATGAAAAACAGTGTTAGGTAAGCCCTTGATCTCCTCCTATAATTAGCTTGCATATGGAGGATGTTTAGTAGACAAACATCCTCTATTTTTTGAAACCTACAACAAGGAACCGGCATAAGTCGTTTTTGCTGGTGTTGTTTATATTTACCAAGAAGGTGATTTAACACTATTAATTGAGGTTCTTACGATGACTCTTAACAAGTACTTTGTTTTCATTCCGGCAGATATGGATCAGGAAACGCACAAGGAACAGAAAGTGAATTCTGAAACGGAAACTCAACGTCAGGCATTAGTAAAACAGGCGCAGCAAGAAGGCGGACTGTAAGGCTAGGTTTCAAAATAAGAAGAGCACCCCAAGAGGTGTAATGCCAGTCAGTTAAGCTGACTGGCATTTTTCTTTTTCCAGATTGGATACTTTGCTGATTTGTAACGGAGAACT